>URNK01000204.1 GCA_900549195.1 uncultured Collinsella sp. | reverse complement strand
TACATCGGACTCCCTCCTGGACCCAGATTGGGTCCGAGATTTTGTCCGAGGTCCCATGCATCCCGTTTCTTGACCGAATAATGGGACGCAATTTCCCGTTGGAGCGCCTTTGGGAAAGTGTGTCCCACTTCGACCGCCCAGAGTGGGATGCACTTTCCGCAAAGCACCTCAACGGGAAACTACGTCCCATTCCAAAGGCAAATTCCGGGACGCACTTTCCGAAACCCCGCCCATCCGGAAAGCCCGTCCCACTCTGAATACATCCAGCGAACATATGCGAGCGTGTTGTCCAGAACGGCCTCGTCATCGGGGTGATGGAAAATATCGTCCCAGACGCTTGCCATCGTTGCGCCCACGAGTGTCAAGAAAAAAGCCTCGAGGATTTCGAGGCTTTCACCATTTGTATTGTTTTGCACGAAGGACCGCGAACGGCGAAGCTACTCTCCCAGCACGGCCTTCTTGGCGGCTGCAGCCATGTTATCCAGATCCTCCTTGGTGGGGTGATCCTTTGCGGCAACCCAGTTGTCGAGTAGCATCTTAAATCGGGCGTTTTCGGGATCTTGCTCGAGCATGGCCTCGTAGCGCTGCTTGACCGCAGGGCCCATCTTGCCCTGGCACATCGCCCAGCCCGCAAGCTCGGCATCCCCAGCCAAATTGGAAGTTACGCGGTCGATAATCTGCTGATAATAGCTCTGGTCGGCGCCAAAACCGCAGGTGCCAAACAGGAACACGCGCTTGCCGTGCAAGGCGGAGAGCAATGCCGCGACCGAAGGCGTGCACGCACCCTTGTCGCACCAAAAACCGACGAGCACCGTGTCGGCCGCGCAGGCGCCCTGCGCCTCAAGCGCAACCTGATCTGCATCCGCATCGTCGCTCAACGCCGCGGCATGGACAAACTCAACACCCGCAGCCTGCAGAGCGCGCTTGATCGCGCCCGAAACCATCCTGGTATTACCGCTCTTGCTGTTAACCACCAAAGAGCACGTCATAGTCACGTTGCCTCGTTTCCCCCAAAACTAAAGCCACTAATGCAATTTATTAGATGAATATCTTAGTACTAACGTGACAGATGTAAACCACCGTCTGCCGATTGATTAATTTGCCCCACGGGCTTGCTCACTGGGCAAACTGACTGCGGTAGAGCTCGGCATAGAAGCCATCTGCCGCCAGCAGCTCGTCGTGCGTGCCACGCTCGATAATCTGGCCGTCGCGCATGACCAGAATGCAGTCGGCGTTGCGGATCGTTGACAGGCGGTGCGCCACCACAAAGCTTGTGCGACCGGCCATGAGCTCGTCGAATGCCGCCTGCACCTGCAGCTCGGTGCGCGTGTCGATACTCGACGTTGCCTCGTCCAGCAGCAAGATAGCCGGGTCGGTGAGCATGACGCGCGCAATGCACAGCAGTTGCTTTTGGCCCTGGCTAAACGTGCCGCCGTCCTCGCCGATGACCGTATCGTAGCCGCCTGGCAGCTGCACGATAAACTTGTGCGCGTGCGCGTGCTTGGCAGCTTCGATAACCTGCTCGCGCGTAGCGTCGGGACAGCCGTAGGCGATGTTTTCGGCCACGGTGCCCTCGAACAACCAGGTATCTTGCAGCACCATGCCAAAGGCGCGGCGCAGGCTTGCGCGCGTGTAGCCACGCGAAGACCGGCCATCGACTGCGATGCGACCGGCATCGATATCGTAAAAACGCAGTAGCAAATTGATGAGCGTCGTCTTGCCGCAGCCCGTGGGGCCGACCAGGGCAAAGCGCATGCCGGGCTTAGCCTCGATGCAGATATCCTGCAGCAGTTTGCGGTCGGGCACGTAGCTAAAGTCCACATGCTCAAAGGTCACCTCGCCCTGCGGGACGGCAAGTTCCACGGCATCCTCCGCGTCGGGCTCCTGCTCGCGCGCATCGAGCAGCGCAAACATGCGGCGCGCCGAGGCGTACGCGGTCTGGATCTGCGTAATGACGTTGGTGACCTCGTTGAACGGCTTGGTGTATTGGTTGGCATAAGACAGAAAGATTTGAACGCCGCCCACCGTAAGCGCCGCAGGCACGCCCGTGATCACGCCCACGCAGCCGATCACGGCGACCACGGCATAGATGATGTTGTTGATAAAGCGCGTGCCGGGGTTGGAGAGCGAACCCATAAACTGCGCGCGCTCGCCCGCGGTGTAGAGCTCGGCATTGAGGGCATCGAAGCGTTGCTGAGCGTTCGAGCCATAGGCAAAGGCGTCGACAAGCTTCTGCTCGCCCACGTACTCCTCGATATGGCCGCCAAGCTGACCCTGAATACGCTGCTGCGCCGTAAAGCTCTTGTTGGAGAGTTTGGCGATGGCGCTGGCCGCAAAGATGGAGAGCGGCGTGACGAGCACCACTACGAGCGTCATGGTCAGGTTGATGGAGAGCATAAACGCGAGCGTGCCAACGATGGTGATAACACCGGTAAAGAGCTGGGTAAAGCCCTGCAGCAGACCGTCGCCCACCTGATCGACGTCGTTGACCACGCGGCTCATAAGGTCGCCGTGGGCATGGCTGTCGATAAAGCTGAGCGGCATACGGCTGAGCTTATCGCTCGCCTCCACGCGCATGTCACGCACCGTCTCGTAGGACAGGCGGTTGACGCAGTAGCCCTGCAGCCACTGGAAGGACGCCGCTCCCACCACGACGAGTGCGAGTTTGGTAACGAGCGGCAGCAGCGCATCGAAGTCCACCTGGCCCGCAGCAACGATCAGGTCGATGCCCTCACCAATGAGAATGGGCGTGTAGAGCTGCAGAATCACCGAGACAGCGGCACTCAAAAACGATGCCACAAACGAGACGCGGTGCGGGCGAACATAGCCCAGCAGGCGGCGGGTCACCGCACCCACGGGATAGCGCTCGGGATCGCCGAGCTGGCGCGGACCGTCACCCAGGTCGTTGAGCTGTCTCTTATACACATCTGACGCTGCCGACGACTCCTTACGTGTAGATC
>URNK01000203.1 GCA_900549195.1 uncultured Collinsella sp. | reverse complement strand
CGAGATGAGCGCTAGTCTCGTGGGCTCGGAGATGTGTATAAGAGACAGCACCGAAGGTGCCGGCATGTGCGCCGCCCTTAGGGGCCTCGAAGCCCTCGGGCAGCCAGCCGGCCTCGGGGGCCTTCAGGAACAGGGCGGAGGCGGCAATCGTCACAAAGAAGATGACGCCGAGCGCCTTAAGGGCGCCAAAGATGCCCAAGCTCGGGATGAGCAGCGAGGCGAGCACCGGGGACAGCACGGCGGGGCCGGCGGTCGAAGCGGCCAGGGTGATGCCGGAGGCGAGACCCTTCTTGTCGATGAACCACTTTTGGCCGGTGGTGAGTGCCGGATTGTAGCCCAGACCGTTGCCGACGGCGGCGAAGAGCGAGAACCACAGGTAGAACTGCCACGGCTCGGTGACGGTGCCGGACATGAACCAGCCCACGCCGTAGCACACGGCGGCGGCGATCACGACGTTGCGCGGGCCGATCTTGTCGGAGATGCGGCCGGCGAAGATGCCCGTCACGGCCATGATGGTCTGAAAGACGGGGAAAGCCCAGGTAAGGGCACTCGACCACTCGGGGTAGACGGCGAGCAGATTCTTGCTCACGACGGAATACAGCGCGATGGAGCTAATGAAGAACATGGTGACGCACGCGGCGGAAAGCACGACGGCGCGACCCTTGTTGGAGTTGGTGGAAGCCATTGGACTCTTTCTAATCGATACGGGGGAGGAGCGGGCGTGTCTGCGGGCCTCCCTGCCAGGTTGGTTTACTGGTCAGTCGGCTTTGCGACGCCGGACTCATCGGACCAGAGCTCGACACCCTTGTTCTTAAGGTAGTTGTCGGCATAGGCGCGACGGCCGCCGGGCTTGGCGGTGAGGTCGCCCATCATGTTGGAGAAGCCGCCGTCGACCTTGATGGCGTCGCCGGTGGTAAAGTCCGAGCGCGTGGACGCCAGGAACATGACGGCGTTGGCGATATCGCTGACCTCGCCGATGCGGCGCGTGGCGATCAGACGGCTGCGGCTCTTTTCGACCTCGGGATCGGCGTAGAAGTTGGCCGACATGGGGGTCTTAACGAAGCAGGGCTCGACGCAGTTGGAGCGCACGCCGTAGGGGCCCCACTCGGCAGCCAGCATCTTGGACATCATGTTGACGCCGGCCTTGGTGGAGCTGTACACGCCCGAGAACGTCTCGGGGGAGTGGCTGGCGACGGTCGAGATGTGCACCAGGCGGCCCTGGCCGGCCTTGATCATCTCGCGACCAAAGCGCTGCGAGGTGATGAAGTAACCGGTGAGGTTGACGTTGATGACCTCGTTCCAGTCGGAGAGCGGCAGGTCCTCCATGGCGGCGAAGCGCAGGATACCGGCGGTGTTGACGAGGACGTCGACACGGCCGAAGTCGGCGATGGTGGCATCGACGGCGGCCTGAACCTCGGCCTCGTCGGTGGCGTTCATCTTGTAGCCCTCGGCGTGGATGCCAAACTCGGCGGCGAGGTCAGCGGCTGCGGCCTTGACCTTTTCCTCGTCCAGGTCGAGCAGGACGACGTTGGCGCCGTTGCGGGCGAACTCGCGGCAAATCTCGACGCCCATACCGCCGAGTGCGCCGGTCACGGCGCAGACATCGCCCTCGAGCTTAAGCCAGTTGCTCATAGGAACTTCCCTTCTTGTGCCTCCCTGTGGGTCGTTCCCATTAATCGACCCACGTGGTTTTCGCAGGTTATCGTATGCTTTGCATTTGCGCAGATGAATTGCATATTTGTTAGAATGGCGTTAACCGTAGGTTTACACTGTGCGATGCAGTTTATGCTCAACTGAGCGCGTGACCTGCGAAAACAACCCCCTGTGGCACCATGTGGCCACGGGCGCGAAAACGGGAGATTGACGTGTACGATCGACGACTTGAGGCCATATCGGCCGCCGCGGAGCTGGGGAGCTTCTCGCGTGCGGCGGCAAGATTGCGCGTGTCGACCCCGGCCCTCGTCAAGCAGGTGTCGGGATTTGAGGCCGAGTTTGGTATCACGTTGTTCGAGCGCTCGCACTCGGGCGTCAAGGTGACGCCGGCCGGCGCACTGCTGGTGGACGACGCGCGCTCGATCATGCGGCAGTCCGAGGACGCGCTGCGCCGTGCCCGACGCGCGGCGGGCGATGGCGGTGCCGTGCGCCTGGGCGTATCGATGATGTGCCCAGGACGCCAGACGCTGTCGATGTGGACGGGCATCCACGATCTGGAACCGTCGTTGCGATTTGAGATCGTGCCGGTGAGCGACCTCTATGACGAGCGCGAATCCGTCATGCGCAGCTTGGGCCGCGAGGTCGATGTGGTGCAGTCGAGTTTTTCGACCCCGCGCTGGGGTGACGCCTGCCAAAAGCTCCGCATCGTTAACGTGGCGTTTTATATCGACCTGCCGCGCACGAGCCCGCTGGCGCGCAAGAATCGCATTACGGTCGCCGACTTGGAGGGTATGCGTCTGCGCGTACTGCGCCACGGCAACGACGCCATGGACAGCCTACGCATCGACCTTTTGGCCGACGGCGGCGTGGACGTGATCGATGTGGATAGCTTTGACTTTGCGCTCTTTAACGAAGCCGAGGAAAAGGGCGATGCGGTACTCACCTGTGGCGCATGGTCAGGGGTGCACCCGGCCTTTGTGGGCGTGCCGTTCCTGTGCGGGCGAGAGGTGCCGGTCTTTTTGCACTATCCGCTCGAGCCAACCCTTCAAGTCCAAAAATTCGTCAACGCCATGGCCCAACTTCTCAAGTAGCTCATTTGGGATAGGGCTCTTTTAGCTACTTCGAGGATGATTTTTCTGGGACGGGGGTTTTAATCAGTTTGTGCCGAATGGTTATTAAATCCCCGTTCCAGAAAAATCATCCTTACAAAACGAGGCCCTGGCCAAACGGCCAGGGCCTCGCAAACTTTTATTCCGTTCTAAATGACGGGCTGATCGCGCGCAGGAGGGCGCCCCGGGGGCGGACGGGGTATTTCCTCCGCGCGCAGTTTCGCAGCGAAGCGAGAATGTTTGAGCACGGAGGAATTA
>URNK01000202.1 GCA_900549195.1 uncultured Collinsella sp. | reverse complement strand
CGTCGGCAGCGTCAGATGTGTATAAGAGACAGGTGCGGAACTTGTATCAAACTAAAGGCCAAGGGGCCTCTGCTATAAGAATCGATTGTCTGGTTATTTGAATTTGAAGATCTTCGACGCGCGGTACACAGGGGCCTGGGCTGAAAAGAATCTGGTTGGTAGGTTGCCCGGTGGGGCTTGGTTATGTTTGTCGCGAGTTCCGCACGAGCCGAAGAGCACTTAATGTGCTCTTCGTGCGAGCCAGGACTGTAGAGCAGCAAACATAACCAAGCCCCACCGGGCAACCGGTCAGGTTAGGCTACTTCGCGGCGCCGGGGATGCCGTGGGAGGTTTTGGCGGTTTTGGCTCCGTTTACGATGGCGGTTTCCAAGGCCCTTACGGCGAGCATGCCCAGCAGGTCTAGGGGAACGGCGGCGCTTGCCTGGGCGCCCAGTTTGCCGCTGGCGAGGGTGTAGATGGTGTCGCCGTCGTTGGTGGTGTGCGTGGGACGGATGGCGTGTGCGTAGGCGTCTGCGGCCATCTGGGAGACCTTGGTGGCTTGTGCCTTAGTGAGTTCCACGTTGGTGACGATGCAGCTGATGGTGGTGTTGGTGCGGTCGAGCGGCATCTGCATGGATCCGGCGGCGGCAAAGGCTGCGAGTTCCATGTCGACGATCTGGTCGCTATCGGCCGCGGCGCGCATACCGGCGACCCACTCGCCGGTGAAGGGGTCGACAACGTTGCCGCAGGCGTTGACCGAGACCACGGCGCCCACCTTGATGGGGCCGAGTGCCACGGCGGCAGCTCCAAGGCCGGCCTTCATGCAGGTGGCGGGCCCCATGAGCTTACCCACGGTGGCGCCCGTGCCGGCGCCTACGTTGCCCTGTTCGAGCTTGGTGGGGGTGTGGTCGAGTGCTTCGCACACGGCGGCGATGCCGGCCTCAATGTCGGGGCGCACGGTGGGGTCGCCAAAGGCAAGGTCGAAGATGCAGCTGGAGCACACGATAGGCACCTGCGTGGGGCCGACGGGAAGGCCGATGCCGCGGCTCTCAAGCTCGCGAGCGACGCCGCTTGCAGCCTCGAGGCCAAAGGCCGATCCGCCCGAAAGGCAGACGGCGTGGACCTTGTCGACGGTGTTCTCAGGTCGCAGCAGGTCGGTTTCGCGCGAAGCGGGAGCACCGCCGCGAACGTCAACACCGCCGGTGGCGCCCTCGGGTGCCACGATTACGGTGCAACCGGTGCCGGCCTCCTCGTCCGTATAGTTGCCATAGCAAAAGCCATCGACATCGCAGACGTCAATGGCCTCGAGCAGTGTATCCATGTTTAACTCCTATCGGTTTTCCGCCGCGCCTTGTGCCCGGTCGGGATCCGTACGGTACGCCAAAATTGTAGGCGCCGGGGGATACCCAGCGCCAGATGCAATTACGAGAGTTTTTGAATCGCGCGCGCGACGCGGGCGATGGGTAGGCCCACCACGTTATAGAAGTCGCCCGAAATATCGTGCACGAGCATGCGTCCTCCTGTGCCCTGAATGCCGTAGGCGCCGGCCTTGTCCATGGGCTCACCCGAGGCGACGTAGTGCTCGATCTGCTCGTCGGTGAGCTCGTAGAACGTCACGTCGGTCACATCGACAAAGGACAGGCTTTCGGCGGCATGCGGGGCGGCCGTATCGCCTGCCTTAACGATGCAGACGCCGGTTGCGACCTGGTGCGTGCGGCCCGAAAGCTCACGGAGCATAGTGCGCGCCTCGTCCTCGGTTGCCGGCTTGCCCAGAATCATGCCGTCAAAGGTGACGATGGTGTCGGCCGCGACCGTCAGCTCATTGGGCTCGGCATACTCGGCAGCAACGGCAGCCGCCTTGGCGCGTGCCAAGCGCTCGACAAGCGTGAGCGGGGCCTCGCCATCAAAGGGCGTTTCGTCGATATCCGCGGGAATCACGCGAATGTTGTAGCCTGCCTCGCGCATCAGCTCTATGCGGCGCGGCGATTGCGAAGCCAAAATCATAGTTGGATGCCCTCGGCGACCTTCTCGACGGCCTTGTCGCCGGCGAGCGTGCGCAGCAGCTCCAATGCAAAGGGGAGGGACTGTGCCATGCCGCTGGCAGTGATGATGTTGCCGTCTTGCGTGACCTTCTCGCCGGTATAGGCGCCTTCGGGGAAGCTTTTCTCAAAGCCAGGGAAGCACGTGGCATGGCGCCCCTCGAGCAGGTCGAGCTCGCCCAGGATAAACGGGGCGGCGCAGATGGCGGCGACGTGCTTGGTTGCGGCGAACTCGCAGACCACGTCGCAGACGCGCTGATCTGCGCGCAGGTTGGTGGCACCGGGCAGGCCGCCGGGCAGCACGACGCAGTCGTACTCGTCAAAGTTGATCTCATCAAAGAGCGCATCGCAGGTCACGGGGATCTGCAGCGAGCTTACGACCTCGCGCGTGGGCATGATCGAGACGAGCGTGGCACGCACGCCGCCGCGACGCATGACATCGACCATGGTCAAGCATTCAATAGTTTCAAAGCCATCGGCGGCGAGAACGGCAACGCTGGGCATGAGGGTTCCTTTCATAGGCGGCATACAATTAGCCGTCTTATACCCCGAAGACCTCCGCTTGCCACGCTCGATTTCCCAATGATTTTCTGAGCAATGATTAAGCGGCTAGTTGCGCCTAAGGTGGACGACGGTCTCGCAGTGGAAGGTTTGTGGGAACAGGTCGACTGGCGTGATCTTTACGGGGGAGAAGGTGCCTTCTTCGACAAAGCGTTTGAGATCGCGCGCCAGGGTGGCCGGGTCGCAGCTCACGTAGGCGACATCGCGGGCACTCGTGCTGGCGATAAGGCCGATCGCCTCGGGGGCGAGGCCTGCGCGCGGCGGGTCGACCACCAAGATGTCGGCATCCTGGTCGGGGAACTCGCGCACCGCGTCTCCGCCAATGACGTCGACGTTATCAAGCTTGTTGATTTCCAGGTTACGGCGTAGATCGCGCACGGCGGGGCCGTAGGCCTCGACGGCAGCGACAAAGACGCAGCTGTCTCTTATACACATCTCCGAGCCCAC
>URNK01000201.1 GCA_900549195.1 uncultured Collinsella sp. | reverse complement strand
CGAGATGAGCGCTAGTCTCGTGGGCTCGGAGATGTGTATAAGAGACAGAAATAACCCTGTTACACGCTATCCAACAGGAGGTTCTCTTGCAGAACTCTGATACCCCTAAAGTTTCGCTGCTTGTTCCCATCTGCAATGTTGAGCGCTACCTGCGCGAGTGCCTCGATTCCGCCGTTGCGCAGACGCTCAAGGACATCGAGATTATCTGTATCAACGACGGCTCCACCGATAGTTCGCCAGATATCATCCGCGAGTACATGGAGCGCGACTCCCGTGTCAAGATGATCGACAAGGCCAACAGCGGCTACGGCGACTCGATGAACCGCGGCCTGGAGATGGCTCGCGGCGAGTACGTGGGCATCCTTGAGTCCGACGACTTTATGTTTGAGGATTCGCTCCAAAAGCTGGTCGCCAAGGCCGATGCTGAGCATGCCGATGTGGTGAAGGGCGACTTTTACCTGTATTGGTCCACGCCCAGCGAGCGCCGTGAGCTGTTTGGGATCATCGACGAGCATATGACGGGCGCCGCGTATCGCCCTGTCGATCGCCCGGGCATCTTCTACCGCAAACCTTCCATTTGGTCGGCTATCTATCGGCGCGAGTTCCTCAACGACAATCAGATTCGGTTCCTTCCCACGCCGGGTGCCTCGTATCAGGACGCAGGCTTTAACTTTAAGGTTTGGGCTTGCGCCGAGCGCGCCGCGTTTATTGCGGACCCCATTTTGTGCTATCGCCAAGATAACGAGAAGAGCTCCGTTAATTCGCCCAACAAGGTGTTTTGCGTTTGCGACGAATATGCCGAGATGCAGCGCTTTTTGGACGAGCGTCCCGAGCTCAAGGCTCAGCTCCAGGGCATTTTAATGCGCATGAAGGTCGATACGTACCGTTGGAATGACGAGCGCCTGGTCGATGAGCTGCGTGGGCAGTTTTGGGAGAAGGCTTCACCCGATCTCAAGGCCGATTGGGATGCCGGTCGCTTTGACTTGTCGCTGTTTGATCCGCGTGGCGAGACCGACTTGCGCCTGATGGTCAAGTCGCCCCGCGCCTATATCGATTCGCGCTTTGACTTTAAGAAGCCGGGCAAGCTCAATACGTTTAAGCATTACTTGAAGATCGGCGGCCTGCCGCTGGTCTGGCGCGTGCTGACGTATCAGCGCACCTACGGCGATAACCCGCATCCCGACGACGTGCCGGCGGCGCAGTAGGAGCACGTGATTATGGCTACCCCTAAGATTTCCGTTGTCGTTCCCATCTATAAGGTGGAGGAGTGCCTGGCCTGGTGCCTGGACTCCCTGCTTGCGCAGGATATGCCCGATTGGGAGGGCGTGCTGGTCAACGATGGCTCGCCGGACGGTTCGCGCGATATTGCGGCTGCCTATTGCGAAAAGGACGCGCGCTTTAGGCTGGTTGATAAGGAGAACGGCGGCCTGTCGAGTGCACGTAATGCAGGCATCGCTGCGTCCACGGCGTCTATCGTCGCGTTTTTGGATTCCGACGACCGCTTTACGCCCGATGCATGCCGCGTGATCGTCGATACCTTTGAGCGCGAGGACTGCGACGTTTTGACCTTTGGCGCGAATCCGTATCCGCTGGAGGCGGGGTATCCGTGGCTTAACTATGTTCTGAGCCCGCGCGATGTGTCGTTTGAAGGCTATAGCTCTGACTTGCTGTTTAAGGAAGCATCTCGCCCCTTTGCATGGCGCACCGCCTGCAAGCGTGAGTTTTTGCTGGGTTACGGGATCGTGTTCGACGAAACCGTTAAATATGGCGAGGACCAGGTCTTCGATTTTGCCGTGTACGGTCGTTCGCACAAGACCGCGCTTATCTCGAACAAGCTGTACGATTACCGTGTGGCGCGCAAGGGCTCGCTCATGGACACCATGCGCTATGACGACGAGACGCGCCTGCTGGAGCACGTGAAGATTTACTCCGCGGTGCTGGCTGACTGGCAGCGCGACGGTCTCGATGCTCAACATGCCGATGACCTGGCGTACTTCCTCTGCGATCTGGTGCTGTACGATGCGCTCAGGTTGCTGGGTTCGGACTGCGGCAAGGTGTTTGCTGCCGTTGCCACGGCACTTGCCGGTTCTGCCGTGGGCAGCGATGATGCGCTCGCACAATGCGCTCCTTCTGTTGCTGCTATGGTGCGTGCGGCGCTTACCAGCAAGGCCCCCAATGCCCGTGCATGTAAAAAGCTCATGTTCGATTACGACGTCTTGAGGTTTGGGCGCCTGGGCGCGTGCAAACGCATGGCAGCGAACGCCCTGGGAAAGCGAGAAGTGTAGATGAGTATCAAGCGTTTGGCACTTTGCCGCAGCCAGGGCCGTCTTTTTGTGCTGCTTCGTTTTGCCGGTCAGGATGTCGCCGCGCTTATTGAGCGGGAGGGCTCTCAGGCGTTTGCCCATGCGACTACGAGCGGTTCTTGTGTGCCGTCGCTGGTGCTCCCGGTCGATCATGGCTGTGTGCTGGTGCTTTGCCCTTCCGTTTCCGATTACGAGCGCGAGCTCGCTGTCTTGGTGCTTCCGTTTTTGGATGGCTCGTCGATGGATGTTGTTTTCGCATCCGATGGCCAAAGGCTGGGCTCCATTTGTCTCGATAGCCGCGTGGCCAAGCTGGAATCCAAGATTAACTACAAAGCAAAGCCTGCGCTGTGCGCGCTTATCCGCGATGCGCAGCGTGGCGAATGCTGCGGTCGCTACGAGATCGATGCCATTCGCTATTTGCCGGCAGACGCCGGCGCGGTGTGGCGCTATGAGGTTACCTGGGCGGGAGACCCCCAGTGCGCACCCGAGTTCCAGATCTTCGATACGCATATGAATGCGATTGATGCCACCGTGCATGTGTTTGAGTCGCAGGTCGATGTGCCGCAGCAGGACGGATGCTGCGTCAATAAAACGTTTCTGAGCGTTGAGATGCCTCAGGATATACGAGATTTTGTCGCGATTGTGAGCGATCCCACAGAGCAGATCCAGAGCGGGTTTTGCGCCATGGATGGTCGCCTGTACAACGGCATGGTCGACGACAGCTGGAACCGTATGAAGGCTGTCTCTTAT
>URNK01000200.1 GCA_900549195.1 uncultured Collinsella sp. | reverse complement strand
TCTACACGTAAGGAGTCGTCGGCAGCGTCAGATGTGTATAAGAGACAGATGCAAAAAGGGACCCGTCCATTACGGACGGATCCCTTAAAACAAGTGATCGTCAAACCGATTTACTCGGCGTCGGTCTCCTCGTCCTTCTTCTCGGAAGGCAGCGGGGTAACCTCGATCTCGACACCCAGAGTCTCAGCAGCGGACTTCATGGACAGGGAGATACGACGACGGTCGAGGTCGATCTCCATGACCTTGACCTGAACCTTGTCGCCCACGTGGGTGACCTGAGAAGGCTGGTCGACGTGCTTGTTGGCCATCTCGGAGATGTGCACCAGGCCCTCGATGCCCTCGCCCAGGTCGACGAAAGCGCCGAACGGGACAAGCTTGGTCACAGTGCCCTCGACGATAGCGCCGACGGGGTACTTCTTGACCAGTGCGCGCCACGGATCCTCGGTGGTCTGCTTGAGACCCAGGGAGATGCGCTCGCGGTTGAGATCGACGTCGAGAACCTCGACCTCGACCTCCTGGCCGACCTTGACAACCTCGGAAGGATGATTGACGTGGTTCCAGGAGAGCTCGGAGATGTGGATGAGGCCATCGATACCGCCGAGGTCGACGAAGGCGCCGAAGTCGACGATGGAGGAGACGGTGCCCTGGAGACGCATGCCAGACTTGAGCTTGGACAGGATCTCGGAGCGCTCGGCCTTACGGGACTCCTCGAGCACGACGCGACGGGAGAGGACGACGTTGTTGCGGTTGCGGTCCATCTCGATGACGCGAGCCTCGATGCGGGTACCCATGTAGGAGGTGAGGTCCTTGACGCGACGGAGGTCAACGAGGGAAGCGGGCAGGAAGCCACGCAGGCCGATGTCGAGGATCAGGCCGCCCTTGACAACCTCGATAACCTCGCCCTCGACGTTCTCGCCGGAGTTGAACTTCTCCTCGATGCGGTTCCAAGCACGCTCGTACTCGGCACGCTTCTTGGACAGGACCAGACGACCGTCCTTGTCCTCCTTCTGGAGAACCAGAGCCTCGATGGGATCACCGAGTGCGACGATGTCTGCAGGGTTAGCGTCCTTGCGGATGGACAGCTCGCGGACCGGGATAACGCCCTCGGACTTGAATCCGATGTCAACGAGCACCTCGTCATGCTCGATCTTAACGACAGTGCCGTTAACGAGATCGCCCTCATCAAAGTCGGTAATCGTACCGTCGATGAGGTTGTTCATCTCCTCCTCGTTGACATCGTCAAGAGAGAAAATGGACGAGTTCTGAATCTCACTCAAAGGTGGACCCCTTTCGAACTACGGGGCCCCGATTGCTAGGACCTACAGAAGGGTGCGACAAGCACACAACGTTTAGGAACACTCGGGAGCCGACAGATACTAATGTGACGCTTATGCAATCACGTTCGTATAGGTTACGGGGAAATGAGTTCGATTTCAAGCGTGAACTGCGATTTTTTACTCGTGTGGAGACTTTTTCGTAATCTTATGAACACACGTCTCCGCAACTTGACGATAACCAGCCAGGCATTCGGCTTTGGGGTAAAGTATCCGGAGCCAACGATTCTAGATCGATTTTTCGAGAAAGGTGCCCGCGTGCTCAAAGCAGTCGTTTTCGATATGGACGAAACGCTTCTTAGCATCAACCTCAACGCGTTCATCCTTCGCTATTTTAAGGATGTCTCTTCGATGCTCGCGGATATCGGGCGCCGCAGCCGCGGTGGCACGATGGCGCGCCTCGGCACCATCCTGGTCGACCTCAACGCCAATCGCCGCAGCGGCACGGACAACCGCACCAATCTTGAGTTTTACCAAGAAGAGGTCGAGCGCCGATGCGGGATCTGCCTCTCCGATCCCCTCATCTACGAGGCGTTTACCTACTATGACCGCGAAATTCTTCCGTACAAGAACGACGATGTCATTAACGCTCACGCCATGCCGGGCGCACACGCCGCGCTCCAGGCCGTACAGGACGCAGGACTGCGTTGCGCGCTCTTTACCAACCCCAGCTTTCCCCAGGGGGCCATCGAGTGCCGCATGGGCTGGGGCGACCTGGCCGACGCCCCCTTTGAGCTCGTCACGCACATGGGAAACACCACCCGCTGCAAGCCCGATGCCACCTACTATCTAGAGCAGCTTCAGGTGATGGGACTCGAGCCACACGAGGTCCTTATGGTGGGCAACGATCCCAAACGCGACTTCCCGTCCCCCGATTGCGGCATCCAAACCGCCTTTGTGGGCCAGGGCAAGCCCAGCCGAGCCGCCTGGCGCGGAACCATGGAAGACTTCGCCCGCGACTTTAACGCCGTAGTAGAAGCCTTCTACGAACACCAAGTAGCCGACGAACTGTCATAGGACCCCTCGCCTCAAACAAAATAACGCCGCAGGTTGAGCATAAGTCAGCGAAAACGCCCCTAAGCGAGCAATGTGCCTTGAAAGAGGAAGGCATAGGCCTTCTGGCCATGCCCGACGATTGAAAGGCAGATTGCCGCTTAGGGGCGTTTGCAGCGTCGACTGGTTACGCGGTTTGGTAAAACCGCGCAACTAGCAGACTCGAGTCTTGCCGATCATGATGTTGAGGATCTCGACGTCAGTATCTTTCATACCCACACGGCCCACGTAGCCCATGCTGGCGATTGTCTGCTCAACGGTATCCTGGATCAGGCCCTCGCCGGCGCGGAAGCCGCGACCCTGCATGGCCATATCATGGCCCAGAATCGCCGCATCGACGGCAGCCGAGATCTTGGCGGCACAGCTCGCCTTGGCGCCGTCGCACACGATGCCGCCCACGTTACCGAGCGTATTCGAGACCGTCGCGCCAATCTGCTCGCGCGTGCCACCGCACAGCCAGGTAATCGCGGCGCCGGCGCCGCACGCGGCGCAAATAGCACCGCAAAACGCCGAGAGCGCACCAATATAGCTCTTGATATGCACGGCGATAAGATCGGACAGCATCACGGCGCGCACCAGGCGCTCGTGGTCGCAACGCAGGTACTCGGCATACTCCATGACGGGCAACGCGCAGGTAATACCTTGATTGCCCGAGCCGCACACAATGGCGA
>URNK01000199.1 GCA_900549195.1 uncultured Collinsella sp. | reverse complement strand
CTCGGAAAGCACTTAATGTGCTTTCCGAGCGAGCCCAGGACCTGACCGAGCGAAAAACTTACCCGCCTCGCCCGGCCAGGTCCGACGAGCCACGTTAACGAGCCGCCAAGATGGCGTCGATGAGCGTCAGTACGCCCCCGTCGTTGTTGCTCGGAATGCGCCACTTGGCGTGCGCGTTCATGTGCTCCTCGGCATTGTCCACGATAAAGCTATGCCCGACGCGTTCGAGCATGGGGATGTCGTTGTAGGTATCGCCCACGGCAGCGGCATCGGCGATATCGATGCCCAGGTGCTCGCACAGGTGCGCGACGCCGGCGCCCTTGTCGACGCCCAGGTTCATAAAGTCGATCCACTCGCGCCCGGCGTTGGTGACATAGAGTTTGTCCGAGAACTCGGGGCTATAGGTCTCGCGGAAAGCGGGCTCGGCGTCGTAGCCGGGGAAGAAGACCGAAATCTTGTTGGACTCGAAATCAATGCCCTCAAAGCTGTCGACGTAGTTGATTGTGTTGTAGTAGACGCTGATCTCGTCGTGGTATTGATGGTCGCGGGCAAGCACGTAGAACTCGTCGAAGCAGCAAAGGACGGGGACAGCGCGCGGATCCTCCGAGGCACGGCTCAAGACCTGCTGATACAGCTCCACGTCAATAGTGCTCTTATAGATATAGCTGCCGCGATAGATCACGCACGCTCCGTTGTCGGGACAAAAGGCGAGGCGGTTCTTGACGCCCTCGAACATCTCCTCGAGCTTGGGGGCGGGACGTCCGCTGGCGGGGCAGAATACGATGTCGGCGTCGGCGAGCTTGTCCAGGCGCTCATCAAGACCCTGGGGCAGCACGCGCTCGTCGGTCAGCAGCGTCTTGTCCATGTCGACGGCGAGAATCTTAATGTTTCCGATATTGGCGTCCGATTCGTAAGTTTGCATAAAAGCGAGCCTTTCGTTTCGAGATTGTTTCAGACGTTATAACCATCAATTCGTAGTCGGGCGTATTTTCGCAGGAACGGAGCGTATTTGCACCACGCTTCACAAAGTAATGAAAAAACTTTTCAGAAATTTGAATTTGTCGCTTGTGCTGCGGGCACTTTAGCGTAATATAGCGACCATCGAAAACGGAGACGGAAAAACAACCGCTTACCGAGGAAAAGGTACCGTTTACGATATTAGAGTTGCGCCCGGCGATAGGTGAAAGGAGAGGCAGATGCAGTTCGTAACGATCATCACCACTGCAGACAATGCCATCCGACGCCAGCGCGCAATTTCCCGACGACGATAACAATCGTCTCTGTCCGCATGGGGCGAATTGCCTCAACAGAGTCATTTTGAGGTCGTTGGGTTTTAAGCACGACATTGCTGCATGTTTCTAGGGCATGTATGTGCTGATTTTTGCTATTTAACCTGATATTGCACGGTATATGACCTTGAAATGACTTGCAACTGACCGATGTTCTAACTAGCTACCAAGGGCGAAAGGAAACAGCCATGAGCAAGGAAAAAGTCGTTCTCGCATATTCCGGTGGTCTTGATACATCCGTATGTGTCAAGTGGCTCCAGGACGAGAAGAATCTCGATGTCGTTTGTGTCTGCGGCAACGTGGGCCAGGAAGAGACCGGACTGGATGCCAAGAAGCAGAAGGCGCTCGACTTGGGCGTTCTCGATTGCCAGGTGCTCGACCTGCGCGACGAGTTCTCCGATGAGTTCCTGACCAAAGCCATCGCCGCAAACTCCATGTACGAGAATAAGTATCCGCTGCTCTCCGCCCTGTCTCGCCCGCTGCTTGCCAAGAAGCTTGTCGAGGTCGCCCACGAGTTTGGCGCGACCTACGTCGCCCACGGCTGCACTGGCAAGGGTAACGATCAGGTCCGTTTTGAGGCCGCCGTCAAGGCCCTCGACCCCGAGCTCAAGGTTATCGCCCCGGTTCGCGAGTGGGACCTGAAGTGCCGTCCCGACGAGGTCGCCTATGCCCACGCCCACAACGTGCCGGTTCCCGAGGGTGCCAACGACAACCCCTACTCCATCGACGACAACCTGTGGGGTCGTGCCATTGAGTGCGGTCACCTGGAGGATCCCTGGAACGAGCCGCTCGACGACGCTTGGGTTATGACCAAGAACCCCGAGGACACGCCGGACACCCCGACCTACACCGAGATTGAGTTTGAGGCCGGCAAGCCCGTCGCCGTCGACGGCAAGAAGATGAAGCTCTCCGAGATCGTTATCGCCCTCAACAAGATCTCCGGCGACAATGGCTTTGGCCGTCTCGATCTGGTCGAGGATCGCCTGGTGGGCCTTAAGAGCCGCGAGTGCTACGAGGTTCCCGGCGCCCTGACGCTCATCACCGCTCACAAGGCGCTCGAGGACATCTGCGTCGAGGGCGACCTGCTCAAGTCCAAGATCAAGCTCGAGCAGGATTGGGCCACCGCCGTGTACAACGGCCAGTGGTACAGCCCGCTCAAAAACGCGCTCGATGCCTTTATGGCCGATACCCAGAAGTTCGTGACCGGCACTGTCCGTCTGAAGTTCTTTAAGGGCAACTGCCATGTCGTCGGCCGCAAGAGCCCCTTCAGCCTCTACGACTACGGTCTGGCTACCTACGACCGCGACACCACGTTTGACGAGAAGGCCAGCGCCGGCTTTATCGAGATCGATACGCTGTCGCTCAAGACGTGGGCAAAGGTCCAGGGCCCCAGCTCTGCTGCCGCCCAGGCCTAGCGCCTCCTTCCCTTGGTATCCGCGCGGCCCATCCGCGTGATACATAACGGGCGCACGGGGTCCCTACCTTTCGTTATGCTTGCTGACACTTCTTAACATCGGTGGCCCCTACGTTCCGCCCGCATATATGATGCCGCGTCTGCGGCTGAGTCCGAGCCCCGCCGGGGTTGTCCGGCGGGGCTCCTTCTATCAATTTGGCGGCTCTGCGCCTATATATATGAGGAGTATCCATTATGTTCAATGCTATCGCGCATGCTCTACTTGCCCTCGCGCCCGAGTTCGATGCTGCAAAGGTCGAGGACGTTCCTATGACTGTCTCTTATACACATCTCCGAGCCCACGAGACTAGCGCTCATCTC
>URNK01000198.1 GCA_900549195.1 uncultured Collinsella sp. | reverse complement strand
AGCGCTAGTCTCGTGGGCTCGGAGATGTGTATAAGAGACAGATCATCGAGATCGGTATCGCCACCGATGCCATCTTTGCCGTCATCATCATGTCCATCGTCGTGCGTCGCATTTGGGACGACTCCCACTCGCTCGATGCGCGCGACCTGTCCGAGCTGAGGGGGTAGTCCATGGAAACGTTGATTCTCGCCCTGCTCGCGACTCCTTTGGTGTTCTCGCTGGTCATGGCGTTTTTGCCCAAGAACGCGTCCTATAACGTGTTTGCCGGTCTCAACCTGGTCTCCGTCGCAGCCGTCCTGGTGCTGTCGATTGTGACGGCCGGTGACGTCCTTATGAGCGGCGACACCGCGAGCGCTCTTGGCCTGTGGTTCCACCTCGATTCGCTGGGCGCCATCTTTGTGCTGCTCATCGGCTTTATCGGTTTTCTTACCGGGCTGTTCTCGCTGCCCTATGTAAAGGCCGATATCGAGGAGGGCTCCATGCCCGCCGAGCGCGCCAAGCAGTATTTTGCGCTGTTTAGCCTGTTTGTGTTCACCATGCTGCTCGCGTGTCTGTCCAACAACATGATCCTCACGTGGGCCGCCGTTGAGGCAACCACGCTTTCCACCGTGTTCCTCGTGGGTATCTACAAGAACAAGACGGCCCTCGAGGCTTCTTGGAAGTACGCGATGGTCTGCACCGCCGGCGTGGCCTTTGGCCTGTTCGGTACGCTGCTGATCTACGCCAACGCCGCCGACGTGATTCCCAACGCCCACGAGGCCGCATTCCTGTCGTGCGTGCTGCCGTATGCCGACCAGTTCGACCCGACGCTCATGCGCCTCGCCTTTGCGTTTATCGTGATCGGCTTTGGCACCAAGGCCGGCCTGTTCCCCATGCACACTTGGCTGCCCGATGCCCACTCCCAGGCCCCGAGCCCTGTCTCGGCCCTGCTTTCGGGCGTGCTGCTCAAGTGCGCCATGCTCGTGATCATGCGCTTCTACGGCTTTACCATCCAGGCCGTGGGCGCCGAGTATCCGCAACTTTTGCTGTTGATCGTCGGCACGCTGTCCATTTTGGTGGCGGCACTTTCGATGTTTCGCCAGGACGACCTCAAGCGCCGCTTTGCGTACTCGTCTGTGGAGAACGTGGGCGTTATCGCCCTGTGCCTGGGTATCGGTGGCCCGCTGGGTATCGCCGCGGCCCTGCTGCACTGCGTGTTCCACGGCTTTACCAAGACGCTCGCCTTCTGCGTGTCCGGCAACATCCAGCACGCTTTTGGCACGCGTAGCCTGGCCAAGATTCAGGGCGTCGTCGAGGTTGCCCCCGCAACCGCCGCGCTCGCCGTCCTGGCGCTGCTCGGTCTTGGTGCCTTCCCGCCCTTCGGCATGTTTATCTCCGAGTTCCTGACTTTTGTCGCCGGTGTTACCGCCGGTCCCATGTGGCTGGTCGTCGTGGTCGCCCTCGGTCTTACCGTGGCCATCTCCGCGCTCACCCGCATCGCACTCAAGTCGGTATTCGGCCATGCGCCCCAGGGCATGGGCAAGCATGAGGCCCCGGCGCTCATTCTTATCCCCGAAATCATCCTGGCTGTCATGATCTTGTGGTTTGGCATCGCCACCCCGCTGCCTCTCGTGCACGGTGTGGAGACCGCGACCGGCATCGTGCTCGAGCAGAGCACCGAGGAACTTCACGCGACGCCGATGTACCGCGCTGTGTTCGGTACCGAGACCGCTCAGAGCGAGGTGGAGTAACGAATGATTGAAACTGAGAACAAGGTGTACGCCCGTCGCTGCGAGAGCCATGTCGAGGCCCTGCGCCGCGCCGTTCCGGGCTGCATCGAGAAGGTCGAGTGGCAGTGCGAGGACCAGCTGACGATCACCGTCAAGCAGGACAAGCTGCCCGAGGCCGTCCACTACCTGTATTACGAGCGCTACGGCTGGATTCCCGTGATCATCGGCAACGATGAGCGCAGCCTGTGCGGCCGCTACGCCGTGTACTACGTCATCTCCATGGAGGGGGAGGATCCCGGCTGGGTGACCGTGCGCACCGAGGTCGATCCCGCCAAGATGACGTTCCCGTCCGTGACGCCGTTCGTCCCCGCCTGCGTGTGGGGCGAGCGCGAGCTGCGCGACATGTTCGGTCTGATCCCCGAGGGTCTGCCCGATCGTCGTCGCCTGGTGCTGCCCGACGATTGGCCCAGCGGCCTGTATCCGCTGCGCAAGGACTCCATGGATTACCGTTTCCGTCCCGCTCCCGCGAGCGACATGGAAAACTACGAGTTCTTGGCCGACACCAAGGGCAAGGAGACCACGCTCGTCCCCATGGGCCCGTTGCACATTACCTCCGACGAGCCCGGCCACTTCCGCCTGTTTGTCGAGGGCGAGACGATCGTCGACGCCGACTACCGCCTGTTCTACGTGCACCGCGGCATGGAGAAGGTCGCCGAGACGCGCCTGAACTATGACGCCGTGACGTTCCTCGCCGACCGCATCTGCGGCATCTGCGGCTGCGCCCACTCGGTGGCCTATGCCGAGGCCGTCGAGCGCGCCCAGGGCATCCATGTCCCGCCGCGCGCCCAGTACATCCGCGCCATCATGCTCGAGGTCGAGCGTCTGCACTCGCATCTGCTCAACATTGGCCTGGCGTCGCACTACACGGGCTTCGACTCCGGCTTCCAGCAGTTCTTCCGCGTCCGCGAGAAGTCCATGGACCTGGCCGAGAAGCTCTCCGGTCACCGCAAGACCTACGGCCTCAACGTGATCGGCGGCGTGCGTCGCGACATTTTGGCCGAGCAGAAGCTCTCCACGCTCACGACCATCCACCAGCTGCGCTCCGAGGTTCAGGAGCTCGTCGACGTCTTACTCTCCACGCCCAACTTCATTGAGCGTACGAGCGGTATCGGCATCTTGGACCGCAAGATCGCACGCGACTTCTCGCCGGTCGGCCCGCTCATGCGTGGCTCGGGCTATGCCCGCGACGTGCGCTTTGACCATCCCTTCGACGGCTACGCCGATCCGGACGTCCAAAAGATGCATGCCGCCACGGCCGACACCTGCGATGCCTTCGGCCTGTCTCTTATACACATCT
>URNK01000197.1 GCA_900549195.1 uncultured Collinsella sp. | reverse complement strand
CGAGATGAGCGCTAGTCTCGTGGGCTCGGAGATGTGTATAAGAGACAGATTGAAGGGATGGCGTCTAGTGGTTAAGGCACTCAAGATTGAGATATTCCTGCTATGCATGATTGTTCTTATCGGGCTTGCCGCGCGAAGTCGTCGCTCCTTGTTCTCGAGCACCCTGCAGCTATTGTTTAGCATGCTTGGCTACACCTCTGCCGCGTACATATTATTCGATATGATCTGGACGCTTTCGGATGGTGCGGACGGCACGTTGGGTATTGCTGCCAACTGGATTTCCAACGCGGTTTCGTTTTCGCTCTTTGCCATCGCGTGTCTCATTTGGTTTATCTATTCCGAGACGATGCAGGGCTCTCGCCTTGTGACCTCGCGCTATAGGGTGGTGCTTGTAACGTTGCCTACGGCTCTGGTGGTCGTGCTGGCTTTTACCAGTTACTGGACGCACGCCTTGTTCTATATCGATTCGCAGGGCGTGTATCGTCGCGGCTTTGCCTATATGATCCAGCCCATTGTCAGCTACTGTTACGTTATACATACGTCCCTGCATGCGTTTGTGCAATCTCGCAGGGTCGAGAGCCTGCAGACGAAGGCTATCTATCGAACCTTGGCATTTTTCGCCATTCCGGCCCTGGTGGGCGGTACCTTTCAGATCGTATACTCGGTGCCTGGCCTTTGTGTCGGCATAATGATTAGCATGTTGCTGCTCTACATTATCTGCCAGGAGCAACTCATCTCGACCGACCCGTTGACTGGCCTCAACAATCGCAACCGTTTTGAGACCTATATGCTGTCGCTCTTCTCAAATGTGGATCAGGCCGAAGATGTGTATCTGCTCATGATGGACGCCGACGGCTTTAAGCAGATTAACGATCGCTATGGGCATGTGGAGGGCGACCACGCTCTTCAGGTCATATCCGCTGCGCTCAAAGAAGTCTGCTCGGCGTCTGGTGGCTTTATTGCACGTTATGGTGGCGATGAGTTCGTGGTGCTCCAAAAGGTAGCAGCGGAACAGGACATCATAGATCTGTGTTCGGCGATTAACGACGAGCTCGCGCGCGCCGAGGTTCCGTATCTGTTGCGGATGTCCATCGGCTACGCACGGGTTGGTGATGGCGTCGATACCTGGCAAGACTTGCTTCGCGCTGCCGACGCGGAACTCTACCGCGTCAAGGCCGAGAAAAAGAAAGCCGGCGCCCAGATACGCTAGAAAAAAGGGCGCACGACCGTTGCGATGGTCGTGCGCCCTTTTTGCGTTTGCGGGGGCCACCGGCCATAACGCCCAGGCGCGGTGCGGCAAGACGAGCGTCTGCCGCCGCGGCTCGGTACGAAATCAACGAGAATCAGTGTGCTCCATTGAGCTAAAGTGTGCGAACGCCCTCTTTAAAAAGGTGAGCTCGCTAGGCTTTTTTGGGTTTGTTGACGATGATGATGCCGCCGCAGACCAACAGCAGGGCAACGATGACGGTAATGGGGCTCGTGCCAGCGCCCTCGCCGAGCAGCAGCGCGCTCAGCAGCACACCAAAGACGGGGTTCATAAACCCAAAGACCGAGACGCGGCTGACGGGGTTGACGGCAAGCAGGCGCGACCACAGCGAGTAGGCGACCGCGGAGATAAGCGCCATGTAGATGATGAGCGCGATGGCGGGGGCGATTTCGGTGGGGGACAACGTGCCGCCCATCAAAAACCCGATGGCGGTAAGGACCACGCCACCGACTAAAAACTGCCACCCGGCAAGCAAGACGCCGTCGTGCTCGCGCGAGAAGATACCGATCAGGCAGGTCGAAAGGGCACCCGCGACGGTGGAGGCTAGGATAAAACCCTCGCCGTCGAGCGTAAAGCCAAAGGTGCCGTCCGCGCCCGAAAGGTTGACGAGCGCGACGCCGGCAAAGCCCAGTACGCAGCCGAGCACTTTGGCCGCATTGAGCTTCTCGGTGTGAAATGCCAGGGCGGCAAAGAGGATTGCGAGGAAGTTGGCGCTGGCCTCGATGATGGAGCTCGACATGGCGCTGGCGCGCGAGAGGCCCAGGTAGAAAAAGAAGTACTGCCCGATAGTCTGGAAGAGCGACAAGATGCAGATGGGCTTGATATCGCGCGCTTGCGGAACGAGCGGTCGGCGCTGGGCCACGCTCATGCCAACAATGACCAGCATGCCGGCAAGCGTAAAGCGTAAACCTGCAAAGAGCAGCTGCGAAGCGCTATCGTGCGCTGGGATGCCAAAGAGCGCGTAGCCGATCTTGATGCAGGGAAAGGCCGATCCCCAGAGTGCACAGCAAACAAGACAGCCCAGGATGAGTCCGGGCAGGGTGGCGAGATACGGCTTGCGGCTTTCCATGATGTCCTTCTCCTATACGCGCAAAGCAAAAAAGAACCCGCCACCGGGGGTGCCGGTGGCGGGTGTTGTTACCCGAGGGGATTGTACCCGATGGGAAAGGTTTAAGCGAAGTAGGCCACGCCGCTCTCAAAGATCGGCATGAACTTATCGCCGGGGACATGCTCGGGCACGTTGCGGTACAGGCTGTCGCCGCGACGCTCGGCATGGCCCATCTTGCCCAGGACGCGGCCGTCGGGGCTCGTGATGCCCTCGATGGCGAGTGCGGAGCCGTTGGGGTTGACGGAAAGGTCCATGCTGGGCTTGCCGTCCTCGCCCACGTACTGCGTGGCGACCTGGCCGTTGGCGATCAGCTGGGCGAGCACTTCGTCGTTGGCGACAAAGCGGCCCTCGCCGTGGCTGATGGCGACGGTGTAGGGGTCGTCCAGGCTGCACTGCGACAGCCACGGGGACAGGTTGGACGAGATACGGGTGCGCACCAGACGGCTCTGATGGCGACCGATGGTGTTGAACGTAAGCGTGGGCGCATCAGGCGTGGCGTCGACGATGTCGCCGTAGGGCACCAGACCGAGCTTGATCAGGGCCTGGAAGCCGTTGCAGATGCCCAGCATCAGGCCGTCGCGGGCCTTGAGCAGGTCGCGGACTGCCTCGGTGACCTCGGGAGCGCGGAAGAACGCCGTGATGAACTTGGCGGAGCCATCGGGCTCGTCGCCACCCGAGAAGCCGCCGGGGATCATGATG
>URNK01000196.1 GCA_900549195.1 uncultured Collinsella sp. | reverse complement strand
GCACGGGCCTCAACCGCCGCACGCTGGCTTGCGCTCTCGCGCTCTGCGGCAGCGCCCTCGAGCTTGGCGCGCAGCTCGACAAGCTCGGCATCGCGCTTGGCGACCTCTTGTGCCAACTCCCGAGCCGCAGCATTCTTCTGCTCAACGAGTTGTGCATCGCGCTGAGACTCCGCCTCCTGCAGGGCAGCCGTCGAACGCGAGCGCTCAAGCTCCAGCGCCTGCTCGCCCTCGCGCTGGACCGCCTTCACACGCTCGTCCAGGTCGCACGAGAACTCAGCATCGCGCACCTGTTTGACGATGTCCGCATAGCCGGACGCATCGACCTTAAAAACTTCGCCGCAATGCGGGCACTTGATCTCGTTCATAACAGCTCCTCGATGGACGCAAATTTCAACCGCCTACACTCTACCGCGCCGCACGGACAAAAAAGGCGCCGCCACCATAATGGCAACGGCGCCAGAACCACCGCAAAGGTGCCTGTTCCCCTTGTGTTGGCTTGAGCTCTTACAGGTCGCGATAGTCGATCAGGCGAAGATCGGGTTGAGACTCGAGCCAAGCGCGCAGCTCAGGATCGATCAGCGCATCGACTTCCTTGGTACGATCAGTCGTAAGCGAGCTGTTCTCGAGGATCAAGCGATCAAGATAGCCCGGGTGACACACAAAAACGACCGTCTCGCCGTCGGATATCTCGCGAACCGTCTGCATAATCGAGTCCTTGGGTTCGTAGCCCGGCTCCATCGAATGCATCACCATGCGCAGGTCGGTATCTCCGCAATGCACCACCGCCGTGGGGTCGAAGCTTGCCTTTTGCTCCTTAAGGCCCAGCTCCTGGGCAACCGCCGAGATCGCTCGGTTAAGGTTTTCGCTCATGACGGCATGGGCCTCAAAGTAATCGGGCTCGCGGCCCACAATCTCGACAAAACGGTCGTGCTGTGCGCGGATCTCGATGCAGGCCTCGTCGAAGTCTATCAGCTCCTCACCGCGCTTAAAATGCTCACGGAAGGTACGGCTGCTATGGAACTCGCCGCTCTCGTTGAGCATGCTCGGGATGAGCGCCGGATCGGCGCACGGCTTGCCCAGGCACACGTTGGTATGCTGGCCCACTGCAATATCGGCATCCGCCACGAGCGACCACCCACGCTCGGCCTCGGGCATATTAGGCATAAGGCCCGCCGAGCGCACCAGGCCCTCGTTGACGCTTCGGGCAATCCCCAGGTCAACAGCATACGAATAACCGATATCATCGGCACGAATAAGCAATTGCTTCATAACGACTCCAATCTATGGAAAGGGGCACTTGGAGTGTAGCCAAGTGCCCCAGGTAATTATCCTACCTAAACAGATGTCTTAAGCCTTAGCGGCAGCAACATCTTCCTCGAGCTGATCCTTGCTAAAGCCAAAGAGGTAGGCGATGACAGCGGCGGCAACAAATGCAGCGCCCGATGCAACGCAACCCCAGACGAGATTAGCCGTTCCGCCGGCAACAAAGCCGGTGACGCCCAGAATATTGGTCGCGCCCAGAACATACGTTGTCACATTGGTGAGGGCTGCGATCAAACCGCCGATAGCACCGCCGGCAACCATGGCGCCCAGGCAGCGAGTGTACTTAAAGCCACAGCCATACAGTGCGGGCTCCGTCACGCCGCCCACGATACCGGAGAGCGAGAAACCAAGCATGGCGCCCTTTTCGTCGGTCTCCTTAAGGCGCAGGAAGGCACCGAAGGCCATGCCCCACGTAGCGAACTGAGCGATACCGGCCGCAACCATAACGCAGGAGTCAGATCCCAGCGTGAGCACCTGCACAATGCCAAGGGTAAGCAGGACCTGGTGCATACCGGTCATAACCAGGAACTCCCAAAGAGCGGCGATAGCCACCAGGGAAGCAACGGTTACGATGCCGCCGGCGTTGCCAAGGCCAAACATAAAATTGCCGACTACGCTGCCCAAGATGGAACCAATCGGAGCCAGAGCGCACAGCGACACGGGAACCATGACGGCCAGGGTGCACACGGGCACAAACACCGTAGAGAGCATGTCGGGAATGATCTTCTTCATGAACTTCTCGACGACCATGAGTACCGGCATGGACAGAACCATGGGGAGCACCGTGGAGGAATAGTTGTTCAGCTGGGCCGGCAGCACGCCGTAGACCATGGTGGTCGTTACGCCCGAATCCGCTGCAGCGTTGACCATCGTCATGAACTCAGGAGCAATGA
Organism: uncultured Collinsella sp.; assembly: GCA_900549195.1. Taxonomy (GTDB): domain Bacteria; phylum Actinomycetota; class Coriobacteriia; order Coriobacteriales; family Coriobacteriaceae; genus Collinsella. The sequence continues at coordinate 914 of URNK01000196.1, read as the reverse complement.
GCACACCGCCGAGCATCATGCCGAGCGGCTGGCTGCAGCCAAGCTGCTTCGCAGCAGCCCAACCCAAATAAACGGGAAGGAAGTAATAACCGGCGTTGTAAATCCAGTTGTAGAAGAAGTTGTAGATGTCGGAATCGGCAGACCAAATGCCGAGCATGCCGTCACCGCAAACCACGGCGATAGTACGGAACATGGCAGCACCCATGATAATGGGGATCGTCATGACCATGGTTTTGGACAGGTAGTTGAGGGTCTTACTGCCCGCAGTCTTGAGCGTCAGCGGCTCCTTGGCGCCGCCATCGAGGTTCTCGTCAATGGAGCCTTCGCCCTTAACTCCCAGCGCAATGGCGGCGTCGTAGACCTTCGGTACGTTCTGACCGATGATGACCTGATATTGGCCGCCAGACCACTGGGCACCCAGTACGCCCTTGATCTTCTTAACTTCATCGTCATTGGGGATGGACTGATCCTTAAGGTTCAGACGCAGACGGGTCATGCAGTGCGTCGCGTTCGTTACATTGGAGGCGCCGCCGATGGCAGCAAGCACGTCCTCGGCAATCTTCTTGTTATCGACAGCCATGTCGAATCCCTTCTCTTCCAACTAAAAGCCCGTGGGGTTTCACAGCGCCAAGACGCACGATTCTGCTCGCGCCTGCGCAGCACGCGATGCCCGTTGGCAAGAGATTTGATTACATGTGATTCCCGGGTGGATCGACATGAAAAAAGCCCCGCGCACAACCGACAGAGACCCAATGGGGGCCTCGACAGAATCGGTAGTGCCTCTCGGAGCTGCGCCGTGAGTAACACCCAACACACGGCGAGTATATGCAGCAGATGCGTTCTCCGTGACTCAGATTGCCGACGAACGGTAGCAAACAGTCCGCGAACTGTCTCTTATACACATCTGACGCTGC
>URNK01000195.1 GCA_900549195.1 uncultured Collinsella sp. | reverse complement strand
GTTCTATCGGGACACACATTTTGTCCTATAAGCCGAGATGCGGGCCGTCCTTTTATCTTGTAGCATTCTCAATATCTAAAAGGAAAACCCCACAGCCCATATGAGCTGCGGGGTTTTCTTGTGCCTCCGATGCGAAATAAATCGCACAGATATTACTGATAATCGACGACGTCGATCCAGTTCTTCAGGAACTCATCGTTCACGTTGCGCTTACGAGCGAGCTCGGAAGCGGCGACGATGCTCGTCCACTGACGCACGACCTGCATGGGCATGTCGGCGCGGTCGCAGTAGAGCTCCAGGTAGGCCTCGGCCTGATCCTTGCTGTTGAGCGCGAAGAGCAGGTAGGTGGTGGCAACGTCGGCAGCAGGGGAGCCCTGGGTGGCGTGTGCCCAGTCGCACACATAGAGCTGGCCGTCGTCGCCGACGATGACGTTGGAGGGGTTGAAGTCGCCGTGGCAGACCTTGAACTCCTTGGTCATGCCGTCCAGACGCTCCTGAAGGTTGTAGCGCGTGGTGGCATTGAGCTGATCAAGGCTGTCGATCATGCGGGCGTACTTGTCGCGCTGACGGTTGAGCAGCGGGGAGGTGTAGCCGTGGATCTCGATTTGGAGGTCGACGAACATCTCGAGGTACTCACCAAAGCGCTGGGGCTCGGCAGTCATCTTCTCGGCAAGGGTGGTGCCCGGAACCTTCTCGGTCACGAGCGCCCAGCCGTTGGCGTTCTCGAGCTGGGAAACCTCGAGCGCCTTGGGGCTGCGGATGCCGCACTCATTGATGCGGGCAAGATTCAAAGCCTCGTTGAACACGTCGGAGACAGGCTTGGTCTCGTTAAAGACCTTGACAATCTTGTCGCCCAGGTCGTAAACGACCTTGTTGCCACGGCGGACGAGCTCGGTCTTGGAATCGGGTAGCAGCATGGTTGCATCCTTTCAACGATGCGATAGAAGCGACGGCGGGGGTGTGTGAAACACCCGTGCACCCCCGCCGTTAAAAACCGTGCTAAAACTAGCAGACGGCGTAATCCTGGGGCTCGCGGCCGTAGTAGGCGTCCAGGTAGAGCTCCTTGATCTCGCTCATGAGCGGGTAGCGCGGGTTGGCGCCGGTGCACTGGTCGTTGAATGCCTGCTCGGTCATTTCGTCGAGGGTGTCGAGGAAGTACTGCTCGTCAACACCGTAGTCGGCGATGGTCTTCTTGACGCCGATGAAGTCCTTGAGCTCTTCGAGCTTTGTGATGAAGTTCTCGAAGACCTCCTTGTCGTCCTTGCCCTCGATGCCGCAGTACTTGGCCATCTCGGCGTAGTTGTGCAGCGCGTTGGGGTAAGGATACTGGGAGAAGGTACCCATCTTGACGGGAGCCTCGGCGGCGTTGTAGCGCATGACGCGGGTCAGGATGACAGCGTTTGCGAGGCCGTGGGGCAGGTGATGGAAAGCGCCGAGCTTGTGGGCCATGGAGTGGTTGAGGCCCAGGAAGGCGTTGGCGAAGGCCATACCGGCCATGCAGGAGGCGTTGTGCATCTCCTCGCGGGCGTGCGGGTCCTTGGCGCCGTTCGTGAAGCTGGAGGGCAGGTTCTCGAAGACGAGCTTGGCAGCGCGCTCGGAGAGGCCCTTGGTGTAGTCGGAAGCCATGATGGAGACGTAGGACTCGATGGCGTGGGTCATGACGTCGATGCCGGAGGCAGCGGTCAGGCCGCGCGGGGCGGTCATGCAGTTGTCGGCGTCGACGATAGCCATGTTGGGGAGCAGCGCGTAGTCGGCGAGCGGCCACTTGATGCCGGTCTCCTTGTCGGTGATGATGGCGAACGGCGTGCACTCGGAGCCGGTACCCGAAGAGGTCGGGACGGCGACGAAGTAGGCCTTCTTGCCCATCTCGGGGAAGGTGAAGATACGTTTGCGGATGTCCATGAAGTCCATGGCCATGTCCTCAAACTTGCACTCGGGGTGCTCGTACATCATCCACATGATCTTGCCGGCGTCCATAGCGGAGCCACCGCCGACGGCGATGATGACGTCCGGCTCAAAGAGAGCCATCTGCTTGGCGCCGCGACGTGCGCACTGCAGCGACTGAGCGGGCTCGACGTCGTAGAAGCAGTCGTGGGCGATGCCCATCTCGTCGAGCTTGGCCTCGATGGCGCGGGTGTTGCCATTCTTGAAGAGGAACTGGTCGGTGACGATGAAGGCGCGCTTCTTGCCCATGACGTTGCCCAGCTCGTCGAGGGCGACGGGCGTGGAACCCTTCTTGAAGTAGACCTTCTCGGGAGCGCGGAACCACAGCATGTTCTCACGGCGCTCGGCCACAGTCTTAACGTTGATCAAGTGCTTCACCCCAACGTTCTCGGAGACGGAGTTGCCGCCCCAGGAGCCGCAGCCCAGGGTCAGAGACGGCTTCATGCCAAAGTTGTACAGGTCACCGATGCCGCCGTGCGAGGACGGGGTGTTGATGACGATACGGCAGGCCTTCATGACGTGCTCGAACAGGCTGATCTTCTCGGCCTGGGCGGGGTGCACGTACAGAGAGGCGGTGTGGCCCGGGCCACCGGCGAGCACCAGGTGCTCGGCCTTGTCGACGGCCTCCTGGAAGTCCTTGGCGTGGTACATGGCCAGGACCGGGGAGAGCTTCTCGTGGGAGAACTCCTCCTTGGCGGGGTCGGTGGAGGTGACCTCGGCGATCAGGATCTTGGTCTTGGCGGGAACCTCGATGCCGGCGAGCTCGGCGATCTTGGCGGCAGCCATGCCGGGGATGCGGTGGTCGAGAGCGCCGTTCTTGAACATGGCGGCACGCAGGGCCTCCATCTCGGCACCCTGCTTGACGAAGTAGCAGCCGCGCTTCTGGAACTCGGCCTTGACCTGGTCATAGATGGTGTCGATGACGGTCACGGACTGCTCGGAAGCGCAGATCATGCCGTTGTCGAAGGTCTTGGAGTGGATGATGGAGTTGACGGCGAGCAGCACGTCGGCGGTGTCGTCGATGACGACCGGGGTATTACCGGCGCCAACGCCCAGGGCGGGCTTGCCCGAGGAGTAAGCGGCCTTGACCATGCCCGGGCCACCGGTGGCGAGGATGATGTCGACGTCGCGCATGACCATGTTGGTCAGCTCGATGGAGGGGACATCGACCCATCCGATGATGCCCTCGGGGGCGCCGGCCTTGACGGCAGCGTCAAGCACGAGCTTGGCGGCGGCGATGGTGCACTTGGCGGCAGCCG
>URNK01000194.1 GCA_900549195.1 uncultured Collinsella sp. | reverse complement strand
GTCGTCGGCAGCGTCAGATGTGTATAAGAGACAGGGCTTCATGGGACCGGCGAGCACCTTTTTGCATACGGGCGCCAGCGCCGGATTGATCTTTGCCAGGTCGCTCACCACGGCGCCCAGATCGAGCGTCGCAGGGTACACGGTGTTGTCGACACGCGGATAGCTGATGAGACCGGCCATGTAGAGGGACTCGGCGATGCGCATCGTACGCGCAGGCGAGATGCCCTCGGCCGCGGCGGCAGCCTGCAGCGAGGTGGTCGCAAACGGCGTGGGCGGCTGCTGCTTACGCGAGCGCTTGGTCACCGCGGCAACGGTCGCCGTCGTAGCGCCGTCAACGTGGCCGTACGCCGTCTCGGCAGCATCCTTGTCGGTAAAGCGTGCCGTCTTGTGCGCAATCTTAAGGCGGTCGTCCTCGGCAGCACCCTGTGCGGCGCCCATGCCGCGGATCTGCCAATAGTCCTCGGGCACAAACGCCATGCGCTCGCGCTCGCGCTCGACCACCAGGGCAAGCGTCGGCGTCTGCACGCGGCCGGCAGAGCGCACGTTGCCAAAGCCGCCAAACTTGGCGAGCGTCAGGTAGCGCGTGAGCACCGCACCCCAAATGAGGTCGATGTGCTGACGGCTCTCGCCCGCGTCGGCCAGGTTCTGGTCGAGCGAGACGAGATTATCGAAGGCCTGCGTGATCTCGGCCTTGGTAAACGAAGAATACTGGGCGCGGGCGACCGGCAGGTCGGGCGCAACCTCGCGCACCTTGTTGAGGGCGTCCGAACCGATCAGCTCGCCCTCGCGATCGAAGTCCGTGGCGATGATGACGCTGTCGGACTTCTTGGCAAGGTTCTTGAGCGAGCGAATGAGCTCTTTCTCGGCCGGCAACTTAATGACGGGCGCCCAGGTGAGATAGGGCAGGCTCTCGAGCTTCCAGCCCTTGATGGAGATGCCATCGGCAAGAAACGGCTTGCGCTTGGTATCGTAGGGCGGACGCGCCAGGCCATCGGGTATGTCGGCCGGCAGCATCTCGCCGTCCTCGGTGACCGAATACCAGCCCAGCTTTTTATCGAACAGCACACTGTCGCAAAAATCGGGCGCAAGGATGTGACCGGCAAGGCCGATCGTCACGCACTCCTCGCCCTTCCACTCAAAACGGTAGATGGCGGTGTTGTACACCTTGTCCTTTTTGGGCTTGCCCGTGGACAGACGCTCGGCGATCTGACGCGCGGCGTCGTTTTTCTCGGCGATGATGAGCTTCAAAAGAGGCTCCTATCTCGTATCTCTGCGGCTACGCCCGCCCGTATGGCGGCCGACTTACGCCCTTGCTTGCTCAATCTGCCCGATGAGCCAATCGCACCAGGCATCCATGCCCTCGCCCTTGCGCGCGCTCACGGCAAACCGCGGCGCCTGCGGATTGAGGTCATCGAGTGTCTTAGTATACCTATCCATGTCAAAATCGAAAGCCGGGGCCACGTCAACCTTGTTGAGCAGCTGCGCGCCGGCGTGTTGGAAGATGCCCGGGTACTTGATGGGCTTGTCGTCGCCCTCGGGCACCGAGAGGATCATGATGGACAGGTTCTCGCCCAGGTCAAAGTCGACTGGGCAGACCAGGTTGCCCACATTTTCGATAAAGATGACGTCGATGTTATCGAGCCCAACGGCCTGGTCGAACGCGTCAACGGCTTCCATGATCATGTTGCCCTCGAGGTGGCACAGGCCGCCCGTGTTGATCTGGATGGCAGGCATGCCGGCTTCCTTCATGGTGATGGCGTCGACGTCCGAGGCGATATCGCCTTCGATGACGGCGCAGCGCAAGCCGGCCTTGTCGCGCAGGCGCTCGTTGGTGCCCAGAATCGTTGTTGTCTTACCCGAGCCGGGGCTCGACAAGACGTTGATCACGTAGGTGTTTGTCTCATTAAATCGCTGACGCAGCTGATCTGCCAGGCGCTCGTTGCGCGACAGGATCGGCGACACGATATCAATCGTTTTCTCGGCCATACTCGGCGCTCCTTACTTCTACCATTTATACCCCGTCCCCAGGTTGCTGGCGGGCTAATCGTCGGGGGTCTCGATCTCGATACTTGCGATGTCGAGTTCGCGGCCGTGCAGCAGACGCACGTTGGCGCCGCCACACTGGGGACAGCGGCAATGGAAGCGGTCGTGCTCGAAGACCTCGCCGCAGTCCAGACACTCGCTTTGTGGATGGACCTCCTCCACGGCAAGCTCGCAGCCGCGCGTGAGCGGGTCCTCGTCGCGAAATGTCTCCCACGCAAAGTCGAGTGCTTCGCGCACGACCTCGGTCATATCCCCGATGCGCAGCGTTACCAAAACGGCGCGCAAGGCCCCCGCCCCACGCGCCGCGCGAATCACTGTATCGAGTATGCCGTTGACAATGCCAACCTCGTGCATACCGATTTACTCCTCGTCGTCCTCTTCGTCGTCCGAAAACAGGTCCAGACGGCTCACAAACAAGCCCTCCTTGCCCTCGCGCGCGGTAATGACCACACGGGCGATGGCAAGCGAAATCTCGTAGAGCGAGAGCAGGGCACCATACATGAGGCCCAACGTAACGGGCGAGCCGTCGGGCGTAATCACAGCCGAGCCCACAAGCAGGCCAACGTATACATAACGCCAGGCACCGCGGAAAGCAGCGTAGGACACGATGTGGAAGACGGACAGGTAGAAGATGATGAGCGGCAGCTCAAACGCCACGCCAAAGCCGATCATAAAGAGCAGCTCCATGTTGACGTAGTTCTCCAGATCGGGCAGCGCCGTAGCAACGGCCGAGGTCTCGCCGATGAGCCACTCAAAGCCCGCGGGAATGATGATGAAGTAGCAGAAGATGGCGCCCAGGAAGAACAGCACCGTCGAGGCGAGTACCGTGGGCACGACCCACTTGCGTTCGTTGGGGCGAAGCGCCGGCAGGAAAAACGCCAGAATCTGCCAGATGATCATGGGCGTGCACATGACAACGGCCATCTTGATGGCCAGCGAGAAGCGCAAGCCAAAGCCGCCGAGCGTGGTGGTGATGTAAAACTTACCGTCCGGCACAAAGGAGCGAATGGGGTCTTCCAGAATGTCGAGCACCACAGGCGTGGCGAAATACAGCACGATGGCGGCGGCAAACACCGACACGACCACGATGGTCAGGCGGCGACGGAGCTCTCCCAGGTGATCGAAGAGCGGCATACGCGCAGGTCCGATAGGCATTACTCCTGTCTCTTATACACATCTCCGAGC
>URNK01000193.1 GCA_900549195.1 uncultured Collinsella sp. | reverse complement strand
GGCTGACGACTGCCATCTTTAGCGTTTTGACCTTTATCTTCGAGAAGCTGGGCGTCCTGGGCGGCTATATCCTGTCGGCAGGCTTCTTGCCGCTGGTGTCCGTCGGCCTGCACCAGGCGCTCACGCCGATCCACGCTATGCTCAACGATCCCGACGGCGCTACCAAGGGTATCAATTACCTGCTTCCCATCCTTATGATGGCTGGCGGCGGCCAGGTCGGTGCCGGTTTGGCGCTGTACTTTAAGACCAAGAACGCCAAGCTCAAGAAGTACGTCGCAGAGTCCATTCCCGTTGGAATCCTGGGTGTGGGCGAGCCTCTGATGTATGCTGTTACGCTGCCGCTCGTTCGTCCGTTTGTGACGGCCTGCCTGGGTGCCGGATTTGGCGGCGCGCTCGCGGCGCTGCTTCACATCGGCACGGTTTCTCAGGGCGTTTCCGGTCTGTTTGGCCTGCTGATCGTCGTTCCTGGCCAGCAGCTCGGCTACGTTGCCGCTATGCTGCTTGCCTATGCCGCTGGCTTTGTCCTGACGTGGTTCTTTGGCGTCGACGAGCAGAAGATCAACGAGTTCTTTGGCGAGTAGTTTGATATCGCGAGCCGTGTTGCTCAGGGCTCGCGGCGCGCGGCAGATTTCTTGATGATATGGTTGTGCCGGCGGGGCTAACTGCTCCGCCGGCCTTTTTTAAAGGAGCGTTGAAGTGTGAAAACGGGTATTTCAATTTATCTTTCCAGCCCTTTGCAGGATATTGAGCGGACGATTGAGCGTGGCGCCGCGGCGGGTGCGCGCTACGCGTTCACCTCGCTGCATATTCCCGAGGATGGGGGAGCGGCGTATACCGATAAGGTCCGTCATGTGCTGTCGCTGCTTTCCGCCCGCGGCATTGCGCTGATTGCCGATGTGGGGCCTCGCACGTGCGATTTGCTCGGGCTTGAGCGCATTGAGGACCTGCGCGATCTGGGGTTGGAATACCTTCGTTTGGACTATGGCTTTAGCGCCCAGCGGGTCGCGGAGCTGTCCGGTGTATTTCGCATTGTGGTCAATGCATCGACGGTGAGTTCTGATGAAATCGCATCGTGGCGTGAAGCCGGTGCCGATGTGACTCGTTTTGCCGCCTGCCACAATTTTTACCCCAAGCCTTATACCGGTTTAGCTCTTGAAGATGTTGCTCGGACGAATCTTCGTCTTGCGGCGCTTGGATTCGAAATCATGGCTTTTGTGCCGGGTGATGCTAACGTTCGCGGGCCGGTATTCGAGGGACTGCCGACGGTCGAGGCGCAGCGCGGTCGCGCGTCAAAGGTTGCTCTCAATATGCTTGAGCTTGCACATGGCGCCGATTGCGACATTGTGTTGGTCGGCGACCCCGATCTTTCCGATGCGGGCTGGGCGCAGTTTGCTCAAGTTTCCGCCGGATACGTGGACCTGCAATGCGAGCTTGAGCCCGGTTATGCCTATGTGCGCGGGCAGATTCATCACGACCGGCCCGACTCGAGTGTCCTCATCTTTAGGTCTCAGGAGTCACGTACGAAGCTTAAGCCGGATTCCGTGCCGACGGATGCCGGAGCCGGCCTGCCGCGAAAGGCGGGGTCGATCGCTGTGAGCAATAGCGGATATGGGCGCTACGAAGGCGAGCTTGAGATTGCGCGGGTCGATCTTCCCGGTGACGAGCGCATGAACGTTGCGGGCCATATCACGCCCGAGGCAATGGAACTGCTGCCGTTTATCAAGCGCGGATTCGGGGTACGGTTCGTTTAACGTGTGACCCGCGGGCTACAATTGGCCCATCATACGAAGGCGCCTCGTGTGGCGTGTGCCTGCGTTGGCCGATCTATATTCGGAGGATTCCCATGACTGTACTGTTTGTTGAATATCCCAAGTGCTCGACCTGTAAGAAGGCCAAGGCATGGCTGGACGAACATGGGGTAGAGTATATCGATCGCGATATCGTTTTGGACAATCCCACGGCTGATGAGCTTGCGACCTGGATTGCTCGTTCGGGGCTGCCGGTGCGGCGCTTCTTTAATTCATCGGGCATGAAATATCGAGAGCTGGGCCTGAAGGCGCGTCTGGATGCGGGCATGACGGATCGGGAGTGCTACGAGCTGCTGGCGACCGACGGCATGCTGGTCAAGCGTCCGCTGCTGGTGGGCGACGACTTTGCGATTCCCGGCTTTAGGGAAGCGGCTTGGGCCGAGGCGTTGCTGTAGCGGCTGCGGAAAGTGCGACCCGGAATTCGCTTCCAGAATGGGATGCGCTTTCCCAAAGTGGCCGGTTGCGGAAAGCACGTCCCATTCTGAGCTTCGATTGTGGGACACGGTTTCCGGTTGAGGGCTCGACGGGAAAGTGGGGACCAGTTTGAGCTTGAAATCTGGGACGCACTTTCCGCCGGCGGGCCTGCCCCAGTCAGTCCGCCAGCTGTGCCCATTCGTGCGGATCGTAGACCTTTACGTGTTTGTTGGGCTTGCCGCTCCAGTACTCCTCGTCCATAAAGGGCAGATATGCCTGAACGCCAGGGCAGATAAAGGGAATCCGCTGCTGTTGCAGTCGCTCGCGCTGGCGCTGCTCCAGGTGCGCCTCGGATATGACGGTTGGCATGCCGGACAACTCGACGAGGCTTGCCTGGATTCGCTTAAGGTCGGGGAGTCCCGCGTGCCATGACATCCGCATGATCAAAAAGGATGCACGGCGGTATTTTGCCTGCACCACAGTAATGGCGGGGCGTAACGTGGGGTGAATTTTGTCCCGTTCGGGCCAAAGGTCAGCAGTGATCTCGAGGCCCAGGGTCTCCCATAGGTAATCAAGCTCTTCGTCCATGGCGCCTCGATATCTACACGATCATTGATACCTCGATTGTGTTGCCTGGTGCTATCGTTTTCGCGGTAGAATCTGCCAACGGTTGACGGCTACCGCTCGCGGCGTTTTGTCCTTCGTGTACAGCGGTCGGCTTCACAGGTCCTTCACGGGTTGGACTAAATTAGGCCAATTTGACTGAATTTCAAAAAAGTCAAAATTGGGGCTTGCGTCACGGCGGGACTTCCCGTATATTTCTTTCTTGCGCAAAGGCACAGCCGAGCGCAGCGATGCAGTCATTGGGATGTCGTCTAATGGCAGGACAGCGGATTCTGGTTCCGTCAATGGGGGTTCGACTCCCTCCATCCCAGCCATTGCATTTGCTACATATGGCCCGTTCGTCTAGCGGTTTAGGACGCCGCCCTCTCAAGGCGGAGATCACCAG
>URNK01000192.1 GCA_900549195.1 uncultured Collinsella sp. | reverse complement strand
TCTTTCATGCAGCAGGGGCTCTCAATGTTTTTATGTCCTGCTCATATCGTCTCTGTCGGCAGTGGGGGACAGTCCTTGCAGCTTTTTGCGAAGGCTGTCCCCAACGACTAGTCATTCAAGAACGCCCCAATGACTAGGCGAGGGCGGCCATGATGGTGCGGGCGACGCCGTCGTGGTCGTTGTCGAACTCGGTGATGGCGTCGGCGGCGTCGCGGTCCTCAGGCTCGGCGTTGATCATGGCCATGCCGTGGCCCGCTGCCTGCAGCATGGGAATGTCGTTGATGTTGTCGCCGAACGCCCAGGCGTCGGCGAGACGCTCGCCCAGATGCTCACATAGCCACGTGAGGGCCGTTCCCTTGGTGGCGCCCTTACCCATGACCTCGATATTCATGGTGTAAGAACGCGTGACCTCAATGCCTTCGAGCGTGTCGAGCGCCGCCGCGATGGCGTCGCGATCGGCCGGGTTGTGCCAGTACATGGCGATGCGTTCGAGCGTCTCGACCTCGTCGATCTTGCTGTCGATATCCATGTCGATCGGTGTTCGTGTGCGCTTAAGCGAAGCCGCGATGTGGGGGTCGCCGCCGCAGAATTCGTCCAGGCGCGCGTAGAGCGAGCGGGGGAGGAAGCACTGCCCGTCTGCGAAGATATCGAAGGTCACATCGTGGCCGGCTGCAATGCTATGGACGCGGTGGGCGATGGCGCGGTCGAGCGGTCGGCTCAAAATGCGCGTGGCACGCGAGGCATCGGTGGACACAACGTCGTCGAGCTGCCAGACGCTGGCACCGTTGGCGCAGACCGCGTAGTGTACGGCGGGGTGGGCGAGGATGGGCTCAAAGATGCCCGACAGAGGACGCCCCGTGCAGGGCACAAACTCAATCCCACGTCGAGCGAGTTCGTCGAGCATTGCCCAGGTGGCGTCGCTCATCTGCTTATCACTCGTCAGCAGCGTTCCATCCATATCGGAAAACACAATCATTCGCTGCAATCCTTTCTACTGGCATAAAAAGCGTGGCCGAGGGCGGTGATGCCCTGGCCACGCTCGGGTTCTATAACGGTCTGCGTCCTAACGATCGGCGAGCGGCTTGTACTCCAGCGGCTCGATAACCGGGCGATACGCGGGACGGATGATGCGGTGCGCGCAGAAGAGCTCTTCCATGCGGTGCGCAGACCAGCCGGCCATGCGGGCGACGGCGAACAGCGGCGTAAAGAGCGTCTCGGGCACGCCGAGCATCTTGTAGATAAAGCCCGTGTACAGGTCGATGTTGGCGCAGATGGGCTTGGTCATGCCGTGATCGCGCATCACTTGCGGGGCCAGGCGCTCGATGCGCTCGATGAGTGCGAACTCTTCGCCCAAGTCCTTCTTGGCTGCCAGTGAGCGCGCGTAACGGCGGCAGACCTCGGCGCGCGGGTCGCTCAGCGTGTAGACGGCGTGGCCCATGCCGTAGATGAGGCTGGTGCCGTCGAAGGCCTGCTTGTCGAGGATCTTGCCCAGGTAGGCCGCGACCTCGTCCTCGTCCTCCCAGTTGGAAACATGCGCGCGGATGTCCTCGTGCATAGACACGACCTTGGCATTGGCACCGCCGTGGCGCGGGCCCTTGAGCGAGCCGATAGCCGCGGCGTAGGCGGAATACGGGTCGGTGGCCGAAGACGACAGCACGCGGCAAGCGAAGGTGGAGTTGTTGCCGCCGCCGTGCTCGGCATGCAGCATGAGCATCACGTCGAGTAGCATCGCCTCATCGCGGGTGAACGCCATGCCGCCGCGCAGGACCTGCAGAATGGTCTCGGCGGTGGAGAGGCCGGGCGTGGGGTGCGGCACGTGAACCTCGGAGCCGCGAAGCTTGGCGATCGAGGCCATGTGGGCGAAGGCGGCGATGCGCGGGAGACGTGCGAGCATGGAAATGGCGACGTCGATTTCGTGCTCGGGCGTGATCACGTCTGGTTCGGCATCGAAGGCGTAGAGCAGCAGCACGGCGCGCTGGAGCACGTTCATGATGCTCGACGACACCGTGGTCATAGGGAACTCTTTGACGTATTCGTCGCTCAGATGTCTAAAGGCGCCCAGGCGCTCGCAAAAGCCGTCGAGCTCTTCCTTGTTGGGCAGCGAACCCGTGATAAGCAGATAGGCGACTTCCTCGTAGCCGTAGCGATTCTCGGCCTGGGCATTGTTGACCAGATCCTCGATGCTGTAGCCGCGAAGCGTGAGCTTGCCCTGATCGGGCACGACCTTTCCGTCGACCTTGTTGTAGCCGTGCACATCCGAGATGCGAGTGAGGCCCGCGACCACGCCCGAGCCGTCGGCATTGCGCAGGCCGCGCTTGACATTGTGCTCAACAAACAGGCCCTCGTCATAAGGGTCAGTCGGCAGGCCATAGTAGAGATTTTCGCTTTCGGGCGAAATCTGGCGGCTCGCTTCGTAATCCAAGACCAGGCGGCTCAGGTGGTCGTCGAAGCGGTAATAGATTTTCTTGGCGTCGTAGGCCATGCGCGCTCCTCTCCGGGCCGCATCGGGGTGACTTGCATGGGCATGCGCGCGTCAGGCTATCCCCAGCGGCCTGCTCGCTACAGGCGGTACATAAAGTTGAAGACGTCCTCGCGCTGGATGGACACGTTGACGCCCGAAAGCTCGCCGGCCTCGGCCAGCGCCTTCTGCAGCTCGGCGAAGTCGAGCTTGGACTCGGCGGTGTCGGCCAGCATGGTCATGGTGAAGATGTCCTCGATAATGGACTGCGTGATGTCGCGGATGTCGACGTTGGCCTCGCCCAAAACGCGGGTGACGCCGGCGACGATGCCGGGGCGGTTCTTGCCAAGGACGGTGATGACGATGCGGGAGGACGAGATCTCGGCCATGGGAAACCCTTTCGCGTGGTTGCGGCGCGCGCGGGGCGCTCCGCTACGGTACAGTGTTCATCATTGTACCTGTCTGGCGCCAAAAGGGGTGTGCTTACTGCGGCGTTACACGTCTGCAACATGGGAGAAGGGGCAACAGGGTGCGTGTCCGCTGCGGTTGGTCACGCCGCGTTGCACAAAGACCGTGAACCTTTTGTGGGACGCGCGGCGCCGTGGTACCATAGCCGAGTTTGTTGTCTTGGTCGGAAACCAAGACGCCTTATGCGCTGATCGGTAACCAGCGCCTGACTAATAAGGAGTCCTACCATGAAGCAGGGTATCCATCCCCAGTATGTCGAGTGCACGGTGACGTGCTCCTGCGGCAACACCTTCAAGACTGTCTCTTATACACATCTCCGAGCCCACGAGACTAGCGCTCATCT
>URNK01000191.1 GCA_900549195.1 uncultured Collinsella sp. | reverse complement strand
AGGCCCTCGCGGCCTAGTCGCTATTTAGGGCGTCCAAGATTTGGGACGCAGTTCAGGGTGCGGCAGGGCTTTTGGAAGGGAACTTGGTTGTGAGGGCTCGTTAGGCGAGCTTGGCCTCGAGCTCAGCGATGCGCTTGTAGGCATCGATGGTAAAGCGGGCCTGCTTCTCCAGGATCATAGTGGTCATGAGAGTGTCCTGAGCGTGAGCCATGATGAAGGTCATCTCCATCTCGCCACCGCCGGCCTCCTGCGAAAGCAGCTTGGTCTGCGTGTCGTGGGCGCCGATAAGTGCATCGCTGGCATCCTTGTGCAGCTGTTCGGCCTTCTCAAAGTCACCCTCGCGAGCAGCATCGAGCGCTGCAAGCAGATCGGTCTGGGCGTCACCTGCGTATGCGACAATCTCGAATCCAACCATCGAGATTTCTTCTTTGGTTGCCATATTGCGTTCCTTTCACATATGAACCAATGGAGAGCATCGCGTCCGGGCATACGCGCTGCGTTGTGTATGACAGAAACAATAACATTCAAACAAAAAAGAACAGCGCAAAACGTAATTTTGAGCTATGAACGGTCACTATTCGCCCGTGAACGGTTTTTAAACCAATCTGAACAATATCGAACACAATTAGCGGCAACCCAAACAGACCCGCGCCCTAGCGTACATCGCGCACCGTATCGCCCTCGACGAGCACGCCCGGAAACAGCATGTGCTCCACACCGGGTGCAGCGCCCTCGGCGCCGGCAATCTTGTCGACCGCCCACATGCCGACGCGTTTGTTGTCAAAGCGCACCGTGGTCAGGCGACGATCGGGCACGATATCGCCCAAACTATCGTCAACACCCACCACGCTTACGTCCTGGGGCACGCGCTTCCCGCGCGACTCGAGCCCACGGATGCAGCCATATGCCATGGCATCGTTGGAAGCATAAATGGCCGTACAGGTCGGATCGTCCGCCAGAGCCTGACCGGCAGCATATCCACTCTGCGCTGTCCAGTCGCCGCGCACGAGCTGCGGTGGCTCGATGCCATGCGCACGCAATGTCTCGCGCCAGCCTTCCTCGCGCCGCATGCCCGAAAGCGAGCGCTCGGGACACGAGATGAAGTGCACGGTCTTGTGCCCCTGCCCCAGCAAGTACTCGACCACTTGGCGCGAGCAATCGAACTGGTCGTTATCGACCGTTGAACAGAGCGGGTGCTCCAACATCGTAACGAGCACCGTCTGCATACCGGGCAGCGGCTCAAAGGTGCCAAAGTCCGCCGGCATGCGATTCATGATCACGACCATGCCATCCACCGGCAGTGAGCTCATACGCGACGATGCGCTCTCGAGGGTATACGGATGCCCGTCTACTTTAGTGAGGGTGATGGCATAGCCATGTTTGTCAGCCGCAGCGGCAAAGCCCTCCATACGGTCGAGGTTACCGGTACCGGTAATGTTGAACATGGCGACGCCGACGGTCTTAAACTTGCCACGGCGCAGCGATCGACCGGCAAAATTGGGGCGATACCCCAGCTCGCGCATGGCGGCACGCACGCGTTCCTTGGTCTCGGGACGCACGCTGGGCGAATCGTGCACGGTGCGCGAGACCGTCTGCTCCGAGACGCCCGCGAGGCGCGCCACGTCTTTGACGGATACCGATTTTTTAACAGCGGCCATAGGTCGATCTTTCTATGTCAACGATGCCATTGGTGGCACCCTACGCAGTCAAATGAAACGTCTTCAAGTATATCTAACGCCTCCCCCACCATACGCTCACCACCCAAAACCTACCGTTCACCGACATTTTTGCTTCCCCGAACGGCTTTTGTCGCCCAAATGTTAACGTTGCCATTGTGCAAACACAGAGCCACCGGGCGGCTCAAACGTTTACGCGTAAGGAATCGACGGTTCGCAGGCACAGGAACCACCGGTTCGCGTCTTTTTTTGTGTCACAAAATGGCAACGTCAACATTTTAGCAACCGAACGTCAAAAGCTACCATCGTTGCTAACCCACCGACTCTTAGGAGCATTGCATGGAGCAACTCATCGCCATCATCGAAAAGGGCCAGCCCTTTTTCAACGCGATCGCCCGCAACAAGTACCTCAAGGCGATCCGCGACGGCTTTATCTCCGTCATCCCCATCATCATCTTCTCGTCCATCTTCTGCCTGGTAGCCTCGGTCCCCAACATCTGGGGTTTCTACTGGCCCGATGACATCAACAACGCTCTGTGGAAGTGCTACAACTACTCCATGGGCATCCTGGCCATCGCCTGCGCCGCCACCACGGCCAAGCACTTCGCCGACGCGCAGAACCGCGACCTGCCCAAGAATAACCAGATCAACTTCATCTCGTGCATGTGCGCGGCCATCATCGGCTTCTTGCTCCTTTCGAGCGACACCATCGCCACGGACGCCGCCAGCGGCTTCAACACCACCTACCTTGGTTCCAAAGGCCTGCTGACCGCCTTTATCGCTGCGTTTGTGACCGGCATCATCTACAAGTTCTTCATTAAGCGCAACATCACCGTCAAGATGCCCGAGCAGGTTCCGCCCAACATCTCGCAGACCTTTAAGGACATCATCCCCTTCTCCGTCTGCATCACTGTCTTTTGGGTTTTTGACATCGTCTTCCGCGCTGCTTTTGGCTTCTGCTTTGCCCAGGGCGTCATCCAGGTGTTCCAGCCCCTGTTCACCGCTGCCGACGGCTATATCGGCCTCGCTGTGATTTACGGCGCCATGAGCCTGTTCTGGTTCGTGGGCGTCCACGGCCCCTCGATCGTCGAGCCCGCCATCGCCGCCGCCCTCGTTGCCAACATGACCGACAACCTGGCTGCGTTCCAGGCTGGCCAGCACGCTTCCGCTGTCCTGACCCAGGGTGCCCAGTACTTCGTCGTCTGCATGGGCGGCACCGGTGCCACGCTCGTCCTGGTCTTTATGTTCTGCTTCCTAGCCAAGTCCCAGGAGATGCGCGCCGTCGGTAAGGCCGCCATCGTCCCCGTCTGCTTTGCCGTCAACGAGCCGCTGCTGTTCGCCGCGCCCATCGTGCTCAACCCCGTCTTCTTTGTCCCGTTTGTCTTTGCCCCGATCGCCAACATCTGGATCCTCAAGATCTTTATCGACTTCTTGGGCATGAACGGCTTTATGTACACCCTGCCCTGGACTGTCCCCGGCCCCATCGGCACCATCATGGGCCTGGGCTTCCAGCCGCTCGCCTTTGTGATGCTCGCCCTTATCCTGGTCGTCGACTTCGTTCTGTACTACCCGTTCTTCCGTGCCTACGACGCCCAGAAGTGCGCCGAGGAGGCCGAGATT
>URNK01000190.1 GCA_900549195.1 uncultured Collinsella sp. | reverse complement strand
CGCCCGAACCGACGCTGCCCGAGCTATCCGACTCGTCAGCAGACTGCGAAAGCGAGCCATTCTGGCTGCCGCTCGAAGTGGCAGTGATGGAAACGACGGAGGGCAGGGCCTTGGCGGAAACGGCCTCGGCCAGCGTGGTGTCCTCGGAGTCGATGGTGATCTTTTGCGTCGACGAACCCGAAGCACCCGCCGTCACGGCATTCTTGCCGCCACCGATATCGAGCGTGCCGCTCATAATGAGCGCAATGACCAGCAGGGCTCCGCAGGCACAGCCGGCGAGTGCCGTAATAAAGATCGGCAGTTTTTTGGTCTTAGTCTTGACCACCGTGTGCTTGTTCACGACCTGTTGGCCGCCCAGCGGCTTGCCGGTCTGCGTGTCGTAAGCCTGCACGTAGGGAATGTTGCTACCGGCAGGCGTCGACTCCACCTGCACACGCGGCTGCTGCTGGGTCTCGCCGGCGTTGCCCGCATCCTGGGGACGCTGGGAATCGTTCTCGCTCATGGCTGCGATCCTTTCGTCTAATAACCAAAGGCCCGCCAAACATGTGGCGGGCCATCATTGTTCACGTTGAGTTGTACCCCAATATGCGGGCGAACGTGTATGAGAACGCAATCTTTTAGGAAGGCTTAAGTTCTGCTGCAGACCCAAAAGGACCCGGCCTGCGTCAATACCACCACAAAGGTGCCTGTCCCCTTTGTGGTGAAAAGCTAGTCCTTAAACAGATAGCCCACGCCGCGGACGGTGGTGATGTGTGCCGCAATCTGCGGGCCCACCTTGGAACGGATGCGTCGAATGTGCACGTCGACGGTGCGCGTGCCGCCGCAGTACTCAAAGCCCCACACGCGGTGCAGCAGCACCTCGCGGCTGTAGGCGCGGTTGGGGTGCGTCGCCAAAAAGCTCAGCAGCGAGTACTCCATCAGCGTCAGGTCGATGGGCTCGCCATCGAGCGTCACCTGGTAGGTGGCCAGGTTAATCTCGAGGTTATCGATGTTGAGTACATCGTCGGCGGTGACGGTCTCCTCCTCGCCCATCAGGCGCTGCGCACGAGCCTTGAGCTCGTTGGGCGTCGCCGTGGGGCACACAAAGTCGGCATGCGCGTGATTCGGCAGGCGCAGGGTGCCAAGGGCCTCATCGTCGACGATCACCAGCATGGGGACGCCGCCACGATCGTCAAGCCACTTGGCAATCTGATCGATGCGGTCGCTGCGAATGCCGTCGGAATCGAGGATCAGCAGGTCAAAGTCGTGCGCCGCAGTCGGCGAATCGGGGGTTGCCAGGCTCACCTCGACACCCAGGGTGGTCGTCAAGCTGCGGGCAAACTCGTGGAAGCGCGTCGTGCGCGCCATGAACAGGGCACTCTTTTCGGACATATCGGCCTCCAAAGAAATGAGCTCAATCGTACTGGAACAAGCCAGCGCGATTAGGAGTTCGCCAGGTAGTGTTTGATCTCCCACTCGGTGATCGTAGACTCAAACTTATGCCACTCGTCGCGCTTCTTTTTGAGGAAGAAGCTGTGGATGTGCTCGCCGAGGGCATCCTTCATAAACTGCGAGTCCTCAAACACGTCGAGCGCCTCTTTGAGCGAGCGCGGCAGCGGCGTGTAGCCGGCCTCGACCATCTGACGGTCGGTGAGCTTGAGCGTCTCGGCCGTTGCCTCGGGCGGGAGTTCCAGCTTGCGCTCGATGCCGTCCAGACCAGCCGCCAGCGTGACGGCGTTGACCAGATACGGGTTGGCCATGGGATCGGGACTGCGCAGCTCGATGCGCGTGGACAGCTGCTTGCCGGGCTTGTAGACCGGGATGCGGACCATACTCGCGCGGTTGCGCAAGCCCCACGTGGCGTACTGCGGCACGGAGTCGCCACCCGTGGTGATGCGCTTGTACGAGTTGACCGTGGGGTTGGTGATGGCGCTGATCTCGCGGGCATGCGCCAGGATGCCGGCCATGTAGTGCTTGGCGACGTCGGAGAGGTGGTACTTCTCGTCGTCCTCGCCCCAAAAGACGTTGTTGCCGTCGTGGTCGAATAGCGACTGGCACAGGAACATAGCACTGCCGTCCTCGCCTGCCAACGGCTTGGGCATAAAGGATGCGTGGCAGCCGCTCTCGTAGGCCTGCTGCTTAATGATGAGTTTGGCCGTGGTGATGGCGTCGGACATGCTCAGGGCCTCGGCGTGGCGCAGGCTCATGCCGTGCTGCGAGCGGCCGGCGGCGTGGAAGGTGTACTCCACGGGCACGGACATCTTCTCGAGCGTGAGGACCGTGTTGCGACGCAGGTCGCGGGCGGCATCGCTCACCGAAAGATCGAAGTAGCCCACGTTGTCGAGCGGCTCGGGGGTGTGCTCGTCGGGGAAGTAGTAATACTCCAGCTCGGCGCCCACGTTGAGCAGATAGCCAGCCTTCTCGGCCTTGCGGAACATGCGGCGCAGGGCATCGCGCGGATCGCCGGCGAAGGGCTTGCGGTCGGGAGTGCACACGTCGCAGAACACGCGGGCAACGCCGTTGTGGCTCGGACGCCACGGCAGAATCTGGAAGGTCGAAGCATCGGGAAACGCCAGCATGTCGGCTTCCTCGGGCGTGGCAAAGCCCTCGATGGCGGAGCCGTCAAAGCCGATACCCTCCTCAAAAGCGACCTCGAGGTCCTCGGGGCTAATGGCAAAGTTCTTGAGGCGGCCGAGAATGTCGACAAACCACAGACGCACAAAGCGGATGTCACGCTGCTCTACAGAGCGAAGTACGTAATCGATGTTCTGCTGGTTCATGTCGCTCCCCTTTCTTTCGGGCGGGTTTCGACTGGTCTATATCGCAGATACTATCGCAGAAAAATGTTTCCGCAGGGTTAAAGCGTATCAAGCGCTCAAAAAACGTGCGCGAACAGGCAGTTGCGAACGAATGGTTAGCGCGAGGTCGATGCGCGGTGTTCGATGTGGCCGGGAATCTCGATGCGTTTGGGCGCCAGCTTTGCGGCCTCGCCCACGGTGGTGGTGACGACGTCGATGCGCTCGGACAGACGCTCGACCACGCGCTCGGCAATGGTGAGGGTGTCCTGCGCGGCCGTGGTCACGCCACCAAAGAGCACATGGTTCCAGGGGTAGTCGTCAAACGTCGCGATCTTGAGCCCCGCCGGCAGCGAGGGTCCCAGCTGCGCTAGCGCCTCGGTCAGACGCAGGAAAACCAAGCCGTTGACAGCAATGAGGCCGAGCTTTTTACCTGCATAGCCGCGGATGGTCTCGTCCAAGCGGCCAACGCCCGTGGCACCGCCGTCGGCCCTGTCTCTTATACACATCTGACGCTGCCGACGAC
>URNK01000189.1 GCA_900549195.1 uncultured Collinsella sp. | reverse complement strand
GATCTACACGTAAGGAGTCGTCGGCAGCGTCAGATGTGTATAAGAGACAGCCCGGATGTCAAGGGCATCCAGAGTGACTTTATCGTTCGCTTTGAGGACGGCACTGAGCATGCTGTGGAGATCAAGAGCAATCCCGGTCGCCACAACATGCTCAACGCCACGGCGGTGCTCACCGTCGCCCATGTCCTGGGCCTTGACATCGACTCCGCCGCCAAGGCGCTCTCGAGCTTTGAGGGCGTCCGCCGTCGCTTTACCCACGTGGGCGATATCGATGGCATCACCGTGGTCGATGATTACGGCCATCACCCCACCGAGATCAAGGCGACGCTTGCTGCCGCTTCGTCGCTGGGCTACAAGCATGTCGACGTCGTGTTCCAGCCGCACCGCTATTCGCGCCTGCAGGCCCTGTGCGACGACTTTGCCGATGCATTTGCCAATGCCGATAAACTGCTGCTGATTGATGTGTTCTCGGCTGGCGAGATGCCCATTCCGGGTGTTACCTCTAAGATGCTCGCCGATACCGTGCGCGCCAAGCATCCTGGCAAGGAGGTCGTGTACTGCTCCAGCCGTCTTGAGCTCAATCAGGAGCTCGAGCAGATGGTGGGCGAGGGCGACTTGCTGCTCACTATGGGTGCCGGTGACGTTACGACCGTCGGCCCCGAGTTTATCGAGTATTTGACTGCCAAGAAAGACGCTTAAGTCTAATGGGTCTGTTTAACGCCGTCATGGCGCTCTCGGGCATGATCGACACGGATGTGATCGAGGACGAGCGCCTTGCGCGTCATACGAGCTATCGTATCGGCGGCAAGGCCGACCTCTTTGTGACGTGCCATAGCTATCATGCCCTCCGCCGCGCCGTGGCGGTGCTCGATCGCGAGCAGGTGCCGTGGGTCATCATCGGCAAGGGCTCCAATCTGCTGGTTGCCGATGGCGGTTATCGCGGCGCCGTCATTTCGCTCGGACGTGAGTTTCAGCGCACGGTTGTTGCCGATGACGGTTGTACGCTGACGGTCGGTGCGGGTGTGATGTTTGCGCGCCTGGTCAACGATGCCCTGTCGCGTAGCCTCTCGGGCCTTGAGTTTGCCGTTGGCATCCCTGGCTCGGTTGGCGGTGCGATATCTATGAATGCCGGCACACGGACCGAGTGGATTGGCTCGCTGGTTGAGGATGTCGTAACGTTTGACCCGGCATCCGGTATCAAGCATTATGCGGGGTCCGAGATCACTTGGGGCTACCGCGAATGTAGCCTTCCCCGCAATGAGATTATCCTCGAGTGCGTGCTCAAGCTTAAACCGGCGCCCAAGGCCGACATTCGCGAGCGCATGGAGCGGTACCTGACGAGGCGCAAGCGTACGCAGCCCATGGGTCGCGCATCCTGCGGGTCGGTCTTTCGCAACCCGCCCGATGCGAGCGTGGGCAAGCTTATCGAGGATTGTGGATTAAAGGGTTTTTCGATTGGCGGCGCGGAAGTTTCGCCCGTTCACGCTAATTTTATCGTTAATAACGGAACTGCCTCGGCCGATGACGTTGCCGCGGTTATCAGACATGTGCACGGAAAGGTGAGGGAGGCGTATGGCATCGAGCTCAGACCGGAAGTTAAATTCCTCGGCTTCTAGAGCATCGAAACCCACCTTCCGCCGCGCCGGAGGGCGTTCCGGCGCGCCTGCCAAACCTCAACGCAATACCGTCGCGCACTCTAAGTCTGTCGGGCATGCTCGACAGACCAGTCGTCCGGTTGTCGGCTCGCAGCTCGGTAATCGTCCGGCCGCAAAAAAGTCCTCGCGTCCCTCGGTGACGTCAAAGCCTGTTATGGGCGCCAAGCCCGCCCGTCCCATGGCAACTCCTAAGCCCTCGACGGGAACTAAAGCGCCGCGTCCAGGTCGCACGCTGGGCGCATCGAAACCGCGCTCGCTGACATCGGTGCCGGCTACCGCCAAGAAGCCTTCGGGTAAAAAAGGAGTCAACCCGTTGTCTTCACTTGGGGCGATGGTAAATAAAACATCAGACGCCGCTTCTGTCGTTGCAGGCAAAGGCAAAATCGTGGGCGGCGTTCTGGCCGCCTTGGCCGTGCTCGTCGTCGTTGCCATCGTGGTGATCAACTCTGGATTGTTTACCGCCACTGATATTCAGATTCAGGGCAGCGAGCATGTGACGAAGCACGATGCTATCCAGCTGATCGATTTGCCCGAGGGAACGTCGCTTTTTAACGTCGATCCCGACCAGATTACCGAGGACCTCAAGCAGAATCCGTGGGTCTCGGGCGTGGATGTCCAGCGTCAGTTCCCGCATACGCTCATCATTACGCCGATGGAGCGCAAGGTCATCGCAATTGCCTATATCAGTTCCGATGACCTTGCCTGGGCCATCGGGGATGATGACACCTGGATCGCCCCGCTGTCGACGTCGGTCGAAGTGGATGACCAGGGCAACGTCATCACGACGGGGCAGGGCTCAAATACCCTGACCGGCATTGATGCCGCGCTGGCGCTCGCTAGGCACTATGGCGCGGTGTTGTTGACTGATGTCTCGGCGGA
Source organism: uncultured Collinsella sp. (assembly GCA_900549195.1). Lineage (GTDB taxonomy): Bacteria > Actinomycetota > Coriobacteriia > Coriobacteriales > Coriobacteriaceae > Collinsella. Next base: position 1,005 of record URNK01000189.1, on the reverse strand, counting down.
TGTCGCTCCGGTTTCCGGCCAGGCGGTGAGCTCCAAGGCCGTTAAGGCTGGCTTGGATTATGTGCGTGGTTTTTCGAGTGAGTTCTTGGGACAAGTCAAGGATATTTCCACGCCTTCGGTCGAAGCCATCTCGGCAAACCTCAATAACGGCATTGAGGTGTCGCTGGGCGATTCGAACGATATCGTCAAGAAGGAGCGCGTAGTCACCAAGCTGCTTTCGCAGGTAGAGGGCGTAACGTATATCAATGTGCGCTCTCCGGGTAACTATACATTTAGGAACGCTCCGACCTCGTAGCGCTGGTTGATGCTTTGTTGAGGGGCCATACCACGCCGTTTATCTGGTTTGTTTGGTTTTCACGGTCAATTATTTGACTGATACGTTCATAATGTGCAAACATAATACGGTTTACCTTTGCATTTACTTTCAACCTGAAGGTTAATGTGCGCAGGGGTCGACCCATGCTATGGCTATAACCTTTGTTCGGAGGACCGACATGCACGAGACAGAGATCAACAACTACCTTGCCGTCATTAAGGTGGTCGGCGTCGGCGGCGGCGGTACCAACGCGGTCAATCGAATGATCGAAGAGGGCATCCGCGGCGTCGAGTTTGTTGCCATCAACACCGATGCTCAGGCACTCGCGATCTCTGATGCCGATATCAAGGTGCACATCGGCACCGACCTTACCCGCGGCCTGGGCGCCGGCGCCAACCCCGAGGTTGGCCGCAAGGCTGCCGATGAGTCCCGCGACGACATTGCCGAGGCGCTCGCTGGCGCTGACATGGTGTTCATCACCTGCGGCGAGGGCGGTGGCACCGGTACCGGCGCTGCTCCCATCGTTGCCGATATCGCGATGAACGAGGTCGGTGCGCTGACCGTCGCCGTCGTGACCAAGCCCTTCACCTTCGAGGGCCGCAAGCGCAAGAAGAGCGCCGAGGAGGGCATTAAGACCCTCTCCGATCTGTCTCTTATACACATCTCCGAGCCCACGAGACTAGCGCTCA
>URNK01000188.1 GCA_900549195.1 uncultured Collinsella sp. | reverse complement strand
GAGATGAGCGCTAGTCTCGTGGGCTCGGAGATGTGTATAAGAGACAGGCATCAGAGCAAAGGCGCCGATGATGAGCACCAGCAGCGGGGACAAGAACGTGTCGAGTGCGTTGGGCATAACCTTGCGAATCTGACGCTCCATCCAGGCAAAAAATGCGCCAGCGATGAGAGCCGCGATCATGCCGCCCGCTGCGGGGTTGTACTGCGCATTGGTGAGCGGCAGCAGAATGGCAGTGGCAGGATCAGCCGCGCCAGGCGCAAGCAGGGGCATGGCACTGTTGGCGATGCACATCATGCCGGCGATGCCGCCAAGCGCAGCGGAACCACCAAACTCACGTGCCGCGTTATAGCCCACCAAGATAGGCAGATAGGCAAACAGGGCCCAGCCCATGGAACGAATGCCCTGGTACCACCACTCGCCTGCAAGCGCGCCTGCCGTCGAGACGTTAATGACGTTGCAGATACCGTTGATGAGGCCAGCCGCAATGATGCCGGGAAGCAGGGCGACGAAGACATTGGAAATCTTCTTGAGGAAGGCCTGAACCGGCTTAGACTCGTACTTGGCCTTCTGCGCGGCCTTGTTTGTGGCCGCAGCGTCAACCACGCTCTCGTCGGCAACGCCTTTCGCAAGGCCAGTGAGCTTGGAGAACTCCTCGAGCACCTTATTCACCTTGCCCGGACCCAGCACGATCTGCATCGTGTCGTCCTCGACCAGGCCCATCACGCCGTCGAGTGCCTTAATGCCCTCCGTGTCGACGTTGCCCGCGTCTTTGACGGTCACGCGCAGGCGCGTCATGCACGCCGCGTTTGCCAGCACGTTGTCTTTACCGCCCAAAAGGTCCAGCAGCTTTTGAGCCAGCTCTTTGTTCGTCATAACTCCTCCTTGTATTGGGTATCTCGTCTGGATGTCATATCAGCTCACGCCGCGCACCTATTGGGCATCGGCATTGCTCTTCTCATGGCCACTCACCGCAGCACGGACATGGCCTCGTACCCGCTCAAGAGCTACCGCAGCCTGCTCGGCATCGCAGTCCAGCAGTACCGAGACAATAGCGGTTTTTACGTGGCCGCCGGCATCTGCAAGCGCCTGAACAGCGCGCTCGCGCGTGCAGCCGGTCGCCTCCATCACGATGTTCTGGCCGCGCACCACCAACTTCTCGTTCGTCTGCTGCACATCGACCATCAGGTTTTGGTATACCTTGCCGATCTTGACCATGGCACCGGTCGAAATCATGTTGAGAATGAGCTTTTGAACCGTTCCCGCCTTGAGCCTCGTTGAGCCGGTCAGCACCTCGGGACCGGGCACGGGCTCAATGGCAAGATCTGCGCTCTCCCCGATCTTCGACCCTTGGTTGCAGGCAATTGCAATGGTCTTGCACCCAGTTGCCTTGGCGTACGCAAGGCCGCCCACCACATAAGGAGTACGACCGCTTGCCGCCAGGCCAACGACAAGATCCTTGTCCGAGAGTCCACGCTCCCGCAGGTCGCTCGCGCCAAGCTCCTCGCTGTCTTCGGCACCTTCGACAGCCTTGATAAACGCCGTCTCGCCTCCGGCAATGAGCCCGACAATCAGATCGGGTGACACGCCAAACGTGGGCGGACACTCCGAAGCGTCGAGTACGCCCAGACGACCGCTGGTGCCTGCGCCCATGTAAAAGACGCGCCCGCCGCGCTCGAGTGTCTCAGCAGCCCAGTCGATTGCCATGGCAACCTGGGGCAACACTTTCGTGACCGACTGGACGGCACGAAGATCCTCATCGTTCATCGTCGTGACGATTTGCAGCGATGTCATCGTATCGAGGTCCATTGACCTTTGATTACGCTGTTCGGTCGTGAATTTTGTTAAATCGAGCATTTCATTCACCTCATCTTTCCTGTTTCTCGATGTAGTTTTGCTTTATGACATGCGTCGCCCGTTCGTAGTCGCTGGCAACGTAAGCAGCGTACAGGGCATCGACAACCATAAGCTGGGCCATACGCGAAGCCATGGCACCGCTGCGGACCAAGGGTTCACTCGCAGCGACGCCGAGCACGGCATCGGCCATGGTGGCAAGCTTGGATGATCCATCTACTTTGGTAACGGCCACTACGGGACAGTTGTGGCGTTGAGCCTCGGCGGTGCAGTCCAGCACCTCTTGCGTCAAGCCCGAATAACTAAAGGCGATTGCCATATCGCCCTCATGCATGTTCTTGGCACATAAGAGCTGATCATGCCAGTCGTCGTACAGATGGCACTCTTTGTCGACACGCATGAGCTTTTGCGCCAGATCGTGCGCGACCAAACGAGAGGCACCAATACCGAACAGATTGACCGCGCGTGCCCGCTTAAGACGGGCCGCGCATCGCTCCAAGACGGTGTAATCGAGCGTTCGCGCCGTCGCCTCGATCGTGCGCACGTTGCTTTTCATCACCTTCCCCACGATACGTTCGACGCTGTCATCCATGGAGATGTCCTCGAGAGCTACGTCTTTCTTGTCACCTAAGAGCGCCAGCTCGGCAATCAGTTCGCGCTGGAACTCCTTGTAGCCCGCAAAACCCAAACGCTTGCAAAAGCGCAAAATGCTCGAGGGCGAGGAGAACGTGACATCGGCAAGACCGCGGACGGACAGCCCGACCACCTCGTGCGGATGAGCGCTTACATATGCGATGACATTGCGTTCCGCCGGGCTCGCGCTGAGCTCACGCTCGCGAAGCCGTAAAAGCAATCCGTTTGCCATCTCAAACACCTCCGTTGAGAAGAATTAAAGACCAACGAACGATTCGTACCGTATACAAACAGCTTTTGCGGTACATTGTGCCGCATCGTGGCGCACAAAGGGCGAGCGTTCTACCGCTCGCCCCTCAAATCCGACCGCTCGGAAATACGCGCGACACAAAATAATTCAACAAGGTCGCATTATCAGAAACGGGTTTGCTACCGGCTAGAGCCTCGCATGGGCGCCGATCGGCCGAGTCGCATGGCGCACCAACGCCGCCGCCAGCAATACCAACAGCATGGCGGTGACATAGCCCGCAGCATCGAATCCTAAATCGATAACGTCGAAATGCCTGCCGGGAACAAAGATCTTATGTACCTGATCGCCAACGGAGCAGGCGGCGCAAAAGAGCAATACGGGCACGCAACGGGAGCATACGCTCCACGGACGCCTGGAAAAGCAAACCACGACCACGGAGGCGAATAATCCGACGAAGAAAAACTCTACGGTATGGGCAACGCGACGGACGTTTGTGCCCACCCGCATGCGAATGGAAGCAAGTCGGCCAGACCGGACATTCGAGGCAGCCGAATCGGCGCCTCCGGTCATTCCGTTCTCCGTCTGGGCTTCACCCGTGGCATCGGCAGCCTGAACGCCCGTAGCCTGACCCTCCACCACACGCGCGGTGGACTCGCTCAGCAACGACGTCTGCACCGCGTTTTGCTCCGTCAGCACCCAGATGCCCGCCAGCGTTGCAGCGAACAGAACGATCGCGGTCCATCCGATTATTTGTTTTACGCGAGCCAAGGGCCAACCTCTGTCTCTTATACACATCTCCGAGCCCACGAGACTAGCGCTCATCTCGT
>URNK01000187.1 GCA_900549195.1 uncultured Collinsella sp. | reverse complement strand
TACGAGATGAGCGCTAGTCTCGTGGGCTCGGAGATGTGTATAAGAGACAGGCGACGACGTGTTCGCCGGCACCGTCGTGGAAGACGGCAGCATCTTGGTGCGTGTGCGCGCCAATACGGCGCAGACCAAGTTGCGCTCGATCGTCTCTCTCGTGCAGACGGCCGACTCGCTCAAGTCCGAGGGCCAGTCGCATATGGAGGACCTTGCCAACAAGATCGTCCCGTGGAATTTCCTGCTTGCGGGCCTGGTTGCGCTTACCACCCGCAGCCTCATCAAGACCTCAGCGGCGCTGATGGTCGACTACTCGTGCGCACTCAAGCTCACGGGTTCCGTCGCCGTCATGACTGCCATGAGCGATGCTGCCAAGATGGGCGTCATGGTCAAGGGCGCTAAGTATTTTGAGTCGTTTGCCAAGGCCGACACCATTGTGTTTGATAAGACCGGTACGCTCACCGAGGCGCAGCCGCGTCTTGCCTGCGTGCTGACGACCGATGGCTGGAGCGAGGACGAGATTCTGCGCCTTTCTGCCTGTCTGGAGGAGCATTTCCCGCATCCGGTGGCGCGTGCCGTGGTCAACGCCGCCCGCGAGCGCGGGCTCGAGCACCGCGAGCGTCACGCTGCGGTCGAGTACATCGTGGCACACGGCATTGCCTCGTCCATTGAAGGGCGTCGCGCCATCATCGGTTCCGCGCACTTTGTATTTGAGGACGAGGGCGCGCAGCTCGAGTCCGACATTAAGGAGCAAATCGAGTCCCAGATGCAGGGCCTGTCGCCGCTGTATCTGGCGGTCGACGGCACCGTTGTGGGCGTGCTCGGTATCGAGGACCCGCTTAAGCCCGGGGTCCGCGAGGCCATCGCCGACTTGCACGCGTTGGGCGTTAAGCACGTGGTCATGCTCACGGGCGACTCGGAGCGCACGGCCGAGCGAATTGCTCGCGAGGCAGGTGTCGACGAGTTTAAGGCCGAGCTGTTGCCCGAGGACAAATACGCCTATGTGGAGCGGATTAAGCGCGAGGGGCGCCACGTTGCCATGGTGGGCGACGGCGTCAACGACTCACCGGCGCTCGGTTTGGCCGACGTGGGGCTGGCCATGGGCGGCGGAAGCGACATCGCCAAGGAGGTCGCCGATATCATCCTGACCGATACGGATCTGGCCGCGATCGTGCGCCTGCGCCGCATGAGTCAGGGGCTTATCGACCGTCTGACGAGTTCATATTCCAAGGTGATGCTCACCAACTCGGCGCTCTTGGCACTGGGCATTACCGGCGCGATTACCCCGCAGACATCGTCACTGCTGCACAACGGCTCAACGATCGCCTACAGCCTGGGCAACGCAAAGGCGTACCTGCGTTAGCGTTTTCGATTGAGTATATGGCCTGCATTCGGGCGGCACCGCAGCCGTCAGGGTGCAGGCCTTCTTTTGTTTGACGATATGTTAGCTCTGATATATGCTCGTGCTAGCAATGCTAGTAAATGCTGAAGGTGAGGTTGAGATGGCTACCGTTGGCAGCATGGCACAGGTGAATGTTCGCGTAGATCGCTCGGTTAAAGAGCGCGCCGAGGAAGCGCTGCGGCTTTCGGGCAGATCACTGCCCGAGCTTATCAAAAAGGTCGTGGCCAAGGTCGCACAGGGTGGCGGGCAGTGTGAGGAAGTACTGTCTGCCGTTGATGGCCGGCAGCAGACCGTCGCGCCCGATACTCCGTTCGCCGCGTCGTGGGCAGCGGCAGATCAGCTTTACGCGGACCTGGGCATCGCTACGTCGCCCGTATCCGACGATCGCGACTGGGACGCAATCTATTCCGAAGCCATGGATGAGCGTTATCGCCAAAAGGGGATGATCCAGTGAGTGGGGTGCCTCTCAAGATCATGGTGGACGCCAACGTATGGGTTGATTCGTTTTGCGTCGACCATGCCGAGTCGCTTGCCGCGCGTGCGTTTATTGGGCAGGCGACGGAGACGGGGGCGTTGCTGTTCTTCCCGGTGCATATCGCTAAGGACGTACTGTACGTTGTCCAACACGAGCTGAAGCGAAGCGTTCTTGCCAGTGGGGGAGCACTCGACGAGGCATCTGCCCGCGCGATTGGCGATGCGGCGCTGGCGTTCGTTCGGAATATGACCGAAAACGCTATGGCCGTGGGCGCTGATGCATCCGATCTGTGGCTAGCCGACAAATATCTGACGCTCCATCGCGATTACGAGGACAACTTGGTACTCGCCGCATGCAAGCGCGTACAGGTCGATTATTTGGTAACTAACGATCGCAAGCTGCTCGAACATGCCGATCTTGCAGCAAAGATACCTCGTCAAATGATGCCGATTCTGGCCTTGGCCGAACGCGGCGGCGCGGCCATCGGTTGACGCGAACTGTTTGCGGGCCTCTTGGACGACGATGCGCCAAGGGGCCCGCGTCTGCTATTTACAAAAGCTCGGCCTTAATGTGGGACTTTCTGCGAGCTGCTCGGCTGCCTTTTCGTCGGAATCGTTTAGCGCTGCCAGGCTGCGGTAGACCCACTCGTTGACCTGGGTGTTCTTGACGCCTGCGGTTTGCATAAGGGCGCCTACCTCGCGGATTGCTGCGAACAGATCGGCTTTGGGACCCGCGAGCTCGACCTCGATGCCGTGGTAGGCGGTCACGCCGCGGTTTTCGCTCACGTGGTCGATAAAGCCCTTGACGGTCTCAAGCTGCTGGGCGAGAGCTGCATCATCGTCAGCGTCCAGCGCGACGAGTGCGTTCGATACCGTGAGGGCGGGATGTCCGCAGGGGACAAAGCCTTCGATGACATCCATAGCTTCGGTAATGGTTGAGCCCAGGCCTGCTAGGGCATTGACGAGCTGCTGCTTGGTATCCATAACGGTCCTTTCGACGGGTCAATTTTGCTTGGCGAAAATATACGTGACGTGTTCGGTAGCAAAAGTGCGAAGTGTGGCACACATTGGGGTCTTCACAGCTCGTGCATAGAACAGCTGTCCGCTTTCAGAACGTGGTAAGATAGCTATCCACGAGCGGGGTTCACCCCGCGTGTTCCTTGAAAAGTCGACGGGTGTTGGGTGCTCGTGCCCAATGCCATCCAGACTTCCCGACATTCGGGGGCGACTGGTTTCGACACGATAGCTCTGAGAGAGGAAGCAAGCCGAGGTCTCCTCGCCTCGCTAAACAGGGGTACCGTCAAATTGAATTGACAACAACTCTTCTTTTGAGCCTATGGCTCTCGCTGCTTAGTTTATAGCGGCGCGTCAACCCGGTGATTTCCCCGACACCGGCGCGACGTCATTTTAGGGGAATGCTCCTGCGCACGTAATCGGTATGGCGCAGGCTAAGACCGAACCGGTTAGGACGCCGCGAGCGTGTCGCTGCGCGCAAAGCGTCCGAGACTAAACCAGCGACTGAGCTTGGAGATGCCAATCAGGGGGCTTTCGTGGACCGGAGTTCGATTCTCCGCGCCTCCACCATAAGCAACAGACAGGTAGATATTCGTATCTACCTGTCTTTTTATTTCTAGTCCGTACCGCGGAGAATTGAACTCTATGCAGGGCGCGAGCGTTAAGCAAACGCGAAGCGTTTGTAGC
>URNK01000186.1 GCA_900549195.1 uncultured Collinsella sp. | reverse complement strand
CCAGGCAGAACGTGCCCACGTGGTCAGCCATGTAGAAGTCGGACTCGGAATCGCCGAGCGCCAGCGTCTCCTCGCGCTCGATACCCAGGTGCTCACAGAAACGTGCGATGGCAACGCCCTTGTTGAGGCCGGCGGGATTGATGTTAAACGCGCGGCCATCCTCGACGCGTTCGAGCTCGAGCGTCGTCGGTTTGGACAGATGGGTCAGATGGCCGTTGCAGGCCCAGACCAGGCCGCAGCCGGCCTCATCAAGAATGGCCTGGACCTCGTCGTCGGGCACATCGCCGCGCATGCCGACGGTGACCTCGCGGTACTTGTAGCCAGTCGACATGTCGTTGTGGTACTCGATCTTATGCGGCCAGCGGGCGAGAATCTTCTCGCACACGCCGGTCTGCTCGATCACCTGATGCGGCGTGAGGTCGCAGGCGGGGTCGTAGGGCATATCGCCGGTCAGGTACTCCCAATCGTTGGCCTTGAGGTCGTACATGACCAGACCACCCATCTCGCCGATGTAGGAGTTGAGGCCGAGCACGCGCGCATCCTCGTGGATCATGGTGCGGTTGCGGCCCGAGGTGGGAACCACCTGTATGCCGGCGCGGGCAAGTGCCACGACAGCCTCGACGAGCTTGGTCGAGGGGTTGCCGTCGTTGTCGCGCAGCACGCACGAGCCGGGTGCGAGCATCGTGGCGTCCAGGTCGGTAAAGACGTACTTAACCTTGGCAAGACGCTCGCGCATCTCGCCCGAAAGCTCAGCGACGGTCGGCAGGGTATTGTGGGACATGGTCACTCCATTACGTAGAAGGGGCTTCTGGTCTTAGGCGGCGCGCCTCGCTTGAGGGGAAACGCGCTTGCAACGGCAGCGCGCTCAGGACGCCGCCCTCATCGCAGTTCATTAGTCAAACTGGGTAACATCGATTAAACGGTTGGCAAGCGAAAGATCGCTCTCGATGGGCACGAACTCATCGCCCACGTGCATGAGCTCCTCGTCGCCCTTTGCCAACAGCAAGACGATGGTGGGCGCATCGGGGCTGACGTATTCCTCACGCGCCGCCTTGAACGCCTCGTGCACAGCAGCCTCGCGATCGAGGATGATCTTGTTTGGGGTATCGTCGGGAACATGCTCGGCAAGCTCGCGACAGACCTTCATCGGGTCCTCGTGAGCCGGATCCTCGTTGGTAAAGATCAGCAGATCAGAATATGGTGCGGCCTCGCGCGGAAGCTGCTCACGGCGCTCCTGTGCCTTGCCTCCAGCGGCACCAAACAGCGCAATGACCGGGCTGGCGGGAAACGCGCGCTTGACCGACGAAAAGAGCGAGCGGAACGATAGTTGGTTGTGAGCGTAGTCAACAACGCAAACCACGCGGCCATCCTTCGATTCCACGACCTCCATGCGGCCCGGCACACGCAGCTTGGAGAGGCCCTTCTTGATGGCATCGATACCGATACCCATCTCGCGCGCGGCGGCGATAGCGACCAGCGCGTTTTCCACGTTAAAGTCTCCCGCGATACCCAGCAGGACCTCCTCCCCCTCCTCGGGCTCGTCAGCGCTCATGCCATGCAGGTTAAACTCGATGTTGAAGCCGACCATGCGGACATCGCTTGCCCACAGGCTCGCCTCGGGATGCTCGACGCCAACGGTCACCAAGCGCTCGGCCGTCGACGCGGCCTCCAGCACGCGTTCGACTTCATCGGTGCCCAGATTCACTACGGCGGTCTTAGCCTGATCAAAGATCCTGAGCTTGCTCTTAAAATAATCCCCGAAGGTCGGGTGCTCGATCGGCGAGATGTGGTCACGCCCGATGTTGAGGAAGCACGCTACGTCAAACGGCAGGTTCTCGACGCGCTGGTACTTGAGCGCCTGGCTTGAGACCTCCATGACCATGGACTGGCGACCAGACGCGCGACAGTTGGCGATATGGCGCCAGACCTCGGGGGCCTCGGGCGTGGTGTTGGTGCTCTCGTAGCACTCGATACCATCGTCGGTGTTCACCGAGCCGATCATGCCGCAGGACTCGCCCGCCGCCTTGATGATGGACTGGAGCATAAAAGCGGCCGTGGTCTTTCCCTTGGTACCGGTGATGCCCACGATCTTAACGTCGTGGTCGGGGCGGTCGTAGACCTCCGGCGGCAGCAGGGCCATGGCCGTGCGCACGCTGTCCACGACCAGCATCGCCGCGCCGCTCTCCTTCGCCAGCGGCTCCAGAGACTCGACCAGCGACTCTTCGCACACAAATGCGACGGCGCCCGCATCGAGCGCCATGCTCAAAAACGCGGGCTTAAAGGCAGCGCCCTTGCAAAAGAAGACGTCACCCGCCGAAACCGCGCGCGAATCAAACGAACAGCCGGTCACGGCGCGCTCGTCAACCTGCTCCGAAGCACGCAGCTCGCCGCACACATCGAGCAGCTTGACAAGCGTATCGACCGTGGTCACGGTCGCGGAATCCGAATGGTGCATCTTTCACCTTTCTCAGCCATTTTGCAGGGACGGTTTTCATAGTAACTGAAACGTGCTCGCGCAAAAACGGCTCCCGGAGGAGCCGTTACGCGCAGGCATTCGTAAGCCGAGACTAGGCAGCCTGAACAGAAGGCTGGTCCTCGTCGATAAAGAAGCGCTTGTACCACACCAGGAACACGAGCGGCGTATAGATCTTGCGCTGGAAATCGCCCTTGCCCGCAAAGTGCAGATCGAGCAGATGCATGAGCTCGTCGGTGTCGAAAAACTCGCTTGCCCACGGCGCGGTGAAGTACTCCTTGACGTAGTCGTACCACTTTTGCTCGCGCAGCCAGTAGACAATCGGCACCGGGAAGCCCACCTTGGGACGGGTGGCCCACTCATCGGGCAGCGACTTGTTGGCGGCGTGGCGAAGCACCTGCTTGTTGCCGTTCTCGTTGATGCGGTAGCGGTCGGGAATGTGCTCGGCGAACTCCATGACCTTGCGATCCAGGAAGGGCACGCGCAGCTCCAGCGAGTGCGCCATGCACATCTTGTCGGCCTTGAGCAGAATGTCGCCCGGGAGCCACATGTTCATGTCCAGGTACTGCTTCTTGACCAGCTCGGGCTGGCCCTTCACGCGCGCATAGATGGGAGCGGCAAGCTCGAAGGCGCCATCGCCGGTGTTGTACTCGGGCTTGAGCACGCCGTCGACCTCGCGCTCCGGCCATACCAGAGCCTGTCCCAGGAACGACTTCTCAGGGATCTCGGCACCCTTGACCAGGAAGTTATGTCCCTTGAAGTACGGCATATGCAGCGCCAGGTTACCGAGCGCGCGACGGATGGGCAGCGGCACCATCTTTTTGTACTTGCGCACCGGGACCGTATCCTCGTAGTAGGCGTAGCCGCCAAAGAGTTCGTCGGCGCCTTCGCCCGAAAGCACCACGGTGACGTCCTTGCGGGCCATCTCGGCCAAGAACCACAGCGGCACGGAAGACAGGTTGGACTGCGGCTCGTCCATGTGATACTGGATGTCCTCGAGCGCACCGAAGAACTCGTCGGCGGTAATCATCTTGCGAACGTTCTCGACGCCGAGCTTATCGGAAAGCTCCTTGGCGTAGTTGGTCTCGTTGAAGTTCTTGTAGTC
>URNK01000185.1 GCA_900549195.1 uncultured Collinsella sp. | reverse complement strand
CAAGCCGCGCGAGGCAAGCGTTTCGACAATTGAAGCCTATCGACGTTTTGACGAGGCCCCGGTGCCTGCGGACAAGCCCGGCGCGATAGCTTCTGCCTTGCGTGCTGGTGATGCCGAGACGGCATATGCACTCATCCATAACAATCTGGGTGTCATTTCCGCACAGATGGAGTCGCAGATTCAAACGGTCCTCGACTGGCTGCGTAAACAGGACGGAACCGTTGCTGTAGATGTGTGCGGATCGGGTGCCTGCTCGTTTGCCATTTGCGACACCGCTGCCACGGTCGAAAGGCTTGCCGATGCTGCCCAGCAAAATGGCTGGTGGGCCTGCGCGACTGAGTTTATTCCCAACACGGTTCAAATCGACGCGCCAAAGAAATAAAAATTTCTCTAGCACGCGGCGAAAATCTTTGTTACTATAGTCGAGCTAACGGGTTGTGGCTCAGTTTGGTAGAGCACTGCGTTCGGGACGCAGGGGTCGCTGGTTCAAATCCAGTCAACCCGACCAGAGCATGAGGAGGGACCGCTTCTTGCGGTCCCTTTTTTTAGCTAGTGTTGTGATACCGCGATACCCGCGGTATACTCATTCGAGCTTGTCTCGCTGTATTGTGGAGGTCTACATGTTTGGACTGAGGGCTCCTGAGCTCATCATTATTCTCGTCGTTGTCCTGATTATCTTCGGGCCCAAGAACCTGCCGAAGCTCGGCAAGTCCCTCGGCTCTACCGTCAAGAATATCCGCGAGGGTATGGAGGGCGACGATAAGGCCGAGACCAAGCAGGCCGAGGAGGTCGTGGTCGAGCAGTCCGAGGAGGACAAGGAGATCGCTGAGCTCGAGGCCAAGCTCGCTGCTGCCAAGAAGAAGCAGGCAGAGGACAGCGACGCGGACGCAGAGTAGTCCCATCCCTTTGGGGTGAGCACCTGACCGGCTTGCCCGCAGGCTAGCCGGTCTTTTTCGTTTTGTTGACAGTTGATTGTTTGATCAGAGTTGGGGAGATATCCGTATGGACGCAAGCCAGATCGTACTGACCGCTGAGGGCCGCCAGAAGCTCGTCGAGGAGCTCGCTTGGCGTGAGGGCGATTACGCCAAGGAGATCGTCGAGGACATCAAGGAAGCCCGCGCGTTCGGCGACCTTTCGGAGAACTCCGAGTACGACGCCGCTAAGGACAAGCAGGCCCAGAACGCCGCTCGTATTGCCGAGATCCAGGCCATCCTCGCCAACGCTCAGGTTGCTGCCACCACGGGCGACCTGACCGTCTCCATTGGTTCCACCGTTTCGCTGATTGATCCCAACGGCGAGGTCATGGAAGTCACGCTCGTCGGTACCACCGAGACCAACTCGCTCGAGCACAAGATTTCCAACGAGTCTCCGGTCGGTCACGCCATCATTGGTCACGGCGAGGGCGACTCCGTCGAGGTCGTTACGCCTTCCGGCAAGACTCGCGTCTACACCATCGCCAAGATCGCACGCTAGACCACGGTCCCGCGTAAAGGTATGTTTTCGCTCCCTGGGACCGAATCCTGGGGAGCGTTTTAGTTTGAGGAGCTAACTTATGGCAGAGAACCAGAACGCCGCCGATCAGGCATCGACGCTCAACGACGAGCGCGCCACCCGCCTGGCCAAGCGCGCCGCCCTGTTCGAGGCGGGCCAGAACCCCTATCCTGAGCACTCTGAGCTTGAGGACTACGTCGCCGATATCGAGGCTAAGTACGCCGAGCTTGCCGATGGCGAGGACACCGAGGACGTCGTGAAGATCGCTGGCCGTGTTGTCGCCAAGCGCGGTCAGGGCAAGATCATGTTCATCGTCGTGCGCGATGCGACTGCCGAGATTCAGCTGTTCTGCCGCATCAACGACATGGACGAGGCTGCCTGGAGTACGCTCAAGGCCCTCGACCTGGGCGACATCCTGGGCGTGACCGGCGTGGTCGTGCGCACCCAGCGTGGCCAGCTTTCCGTTGCCCCTAAGAGCGCGACCCTGCTTGCCAAGGCCGTTCGTCCGCTGCCCGAGAAGTTCCACGGTCTTTCCGATAAGGAGACCCGCTATCGCCAGCGCTATGTCGACCTGATCGCCAACGACGACGTTCGCGAGACCTTCCGTAAGCGTTCGCAGATTCTCTCCACCTTCCGTCGCTTTATGGAGTCCGACGGCTACATGGAGGTCGAGACCCCCATCCTGCAGACCATCCAAGGCGGCGCTACTGCCAAGCCGTTCATTACCCACTTCAACGCGCTCGATCAGGAGTGCTACCTGCGTATTGCCACCGAGCTGCACCTCAAGCGCTGCATCGTCGGTGGTTTTGAGCGCGTGTTCGAGATCGGCCGCATCTTCCGTAACGAGGGCATGGACCTTACCCACAACCCCGAGTTCACCACGATGGAGGCCTACCGTGCCTTCTCCGACCTCGAGGGCATGAAGGCACTCGCCCAAGGTGTCATCAAGGCTGCCAACAAGGCCATCGGCAACCCCGAGGTCATCGAGTACCAGGGCCAGACCATCGACCTTTCTGGTGAGTGGGCCAGCCGTCCCATGACCGACATCGTCTCCGACGTGCTCGGCAAGCAGGTCACCATCGACACGCCGGTCGAGGAGCTTGCTGCCGCCGCGCGCGAGAAGGGCCTGGAGATCAAGCCCGAGTGGACTGCCGGCAAGATCATCGCCGAGATTTACGATGAGCTGGGCGAGGACACCATCGTCAACCCCACGTTTGTGTGCGATTACCCCATCGAGGTCAGCCCGCTCGCCAAGCGTTTTGAGGACGACCCGCGTTTGACCCACCGCTTTGAGCTGGTCATCGCCGGCCACGAGTACGCCAACGCATTCTCCGAGCTCAACGACCCGGTCGACCAGGCTGAGCGCTTTGCTGCCCAGATGGCCGAGAAGGCCGGCGGCGACGATGAGGCTATGGAGTATGACGAGGACTACGTGCGCGCCCTCGAGTACGGTATGCCTCCCGCGGGCGGCATTGGCATTGGTATCGACCGCGTGGTCATGCTGCTTACTAACCAGGCTTCTATCCGCGACGTCCTGCTGTTCCCGCACATGAAGCCCGAGAAGGGTTTCCAGTCCGGTGCCGCTGCCGCCAAGGCTGCCGAGGCCGGCAACGCCGCGAGCCCATTCGTTAAGTCGCTTAAGCCCACGCTCGATTACTCCAAGATCGCCGTTGAGCCGCTGTTTGAGGAGTTCGTCGACTTTGATACCTTCTCCAAGAGCGATTTCCGCGCTGTGAAGGTCAAGGCATGCGAGGCCGTCAAGAAGTCCAAGAAGCTGCTGAACTTTACGCTCGACGACGGTACCGGCACCGACCGCACCATCCTCTCCGGTATTCACGCTTATTACGAGCCCGAGGACCTGGTTGGCAAGACCTTGCTCGCCATCACCAACCTGCCTCCGCGCAAGATGATGGGTATTCCCAGCTGCGGCATGCTGATCAGCGCTGTCCACGAGGAGGAGGGCGAGGAGCGCCTCAACCTGATCCAGCTCGACGCCTCCATCCCCGCCGGCGCAAAGATGTACTAACTTGTTACGCGGTTCTACGAACCGCGTAACGGCTCGACGCTGCGCGGGCCGCATTTGGACAATCTGACGTTCAACTTCAAGGGCGCGACC
>URNK01000184.1 GCA_900549195.1 uncultured Collinsella sp. | reverse complement strand
CGACGATTACTCCGGCGCCAGCCGTTCTCTTCGCATCATCGCCGACCACTCCCGTGCCGTCGACTTCATGATCTCTGACGGCATCCTGCCCGGTAACGAGGGTCGCGAGTACGTCCTTCGCCGCCTGCTCCGCCGCGCCGTGTTCCACGGTCGCCTGCTGGGCATCGAGGGCGCCTTCCTGACCAAGTTTATCGACGAGGTCAACGCTCAGATGGGCGAGGCCTATCCTGAGCTGCTCAAGAACGTCGCGCTCGTCAAGGGTATCGTCGCCTCCGAGGAGGAGCGGTTCTCCACGACGCTCGACAACGGTCGCGTCTACCTGGATGAGGCCCTGGCAGCGCTTGCCGAGGGTGCTGTGCTTCCGGGCGATGTTGCCTTTAAGCTGCACGACACCTTTGGTTTCCCCATCGATCTCACCGTCGAGATCGCCGGCACCGCTGGCCACGACGTTGACATGGACGGCTTCACTGCCTGCATGGAGGACCAGAAGGCCCGCGCCCGCGCCAATGCCAAGGGCGACGCCTGGGGCAGCTTCAATGACGTGTGGGTCGAGCTTTCGGACAAGGTCGCAGCGACCGAGTTCGACGGCTATGACAACGATGTGATCGAGGGCGCCAAGGTTGTTGCCATCGTGCGCAACGGCGAGTCCGTCGAGTCCGCTGCCGCCGGCGAGGATGTCGAGGTTGTGCTCGACCGCACCCCGTTCTATGCCGAGATGGGTGGCCAGCAGGGCGATGCCGGCAAGCTTTCCGCCGAGGGCGTTGTTCTGACCGTTGCCGACACCAAGAACCACAACGGCCTGTATGCCCACGTCGCGCACGTTGCCGAGGGCACGCTGACTGTCGGTGCCGCTGTTACCGCCGCGCTCGACGCCGAGCGCCGTGGCTTCCTGCGCCGCAACCACACCGCCACGCACCTGCTCGACGCTGCCCTTAAGCAGGTCCTGGGCGAGCACGTCTCCCAGGCCGGCTCGCTGGTGACGCCCGAGCACCTGCGCTTTGACTTCACGCACTTCGAGGCCCTGTCCTCCGAGCAGCTCAAGGCTGTCGAGGACCTGGTCAACCAGCAGATCTTCGCTTCCAAACCGGTCGTGACCCGTGTCATGGGCATCGACGAGGCTAAGGCTGCCGGCGCTGTCGCTCTGTTTGGCGAGAAGTACGGCGATGTCGTCCGCGTCGTCTCCGTGGGCGCCGAGGACCAGCCGTTCTCCCGCGAGCTCTGCGGTGGTACGCATGCCGCCAACACCGCCGAGATCGGCCTGTTCAAGATCATTTCCGAGTCCTCCACGGGCTCCAATGTCCGCCGTATCGAGGCCGTGACCTCTAAGGGTGCCCTCGACTATATGGCCGACCGCCTGGCGCTCGTTGACGCCGCCGCCGCTGCGCTCAAGTGCCGCGTCGACGAGGTTCCCGCCCGCGTGGAGAACCTGCAGGCCGAGCTGCGCGAGACGTCCAACAAGCTCAAAAAGGCTCTGACCGGTGGCTCCTCCGACGCCATTTCCAGTGCCATCGAGGATGCCGTCGAGCTCGGCGGCTACAAGCTCGTCGTCGCCGAGCTCCAGGGCCTTGAGGCTGCCGACCTGCGCAACGTATGGGATACCGTGCATCAGAAGGTCGCCGGCCCTGTCGCTTGTGTCGTCGCCAGCGTGACTGAGAAGGGCACTCCGGCCCTGCTCGCTGCCGGCTCCGATGACGCCGTCAAGGCCGGTTTCCACGCCGGTAACGTGATCAAGCAGATCGCGGGTCTGGTCGACGGTCGCGGTGGCGGTCGTCCCAACATGGCCCAGGCCGGTGGCAAGAATGCTGCCGGCATCGCCGATGCCCTCGCGGCCGCTAAGACCGCGCTCGGCGCCTAAGAATCTAAGAAGTCGCTGTGGTTGCGCTCGCGCTGGACATAGGGGAGACCAGGATTGGCATCGCCGTCTCGAGCCTTGATGGCAAGATGGCGATGCCTGTCAAGGTGCTTCCGGCTGCCGAGGTCACCGGTATGGCCAAGACGTTCCGCTACCTGGTTGAGGACTATGAGCCCGACATCCTGGTAAGCGGACGTCCCCTGACCATGGCCGGTGAGCCCGGCCCTCAGGCCGAGCGCGTTGCCGCTGTGGCGCAAAAGATTGCCGACGAGCTCGATCTTCCGTTGGAGTTTGAGGACGAGCGTCTGTCCTCGCAAGAGGCCAAGCGTATCCTGCGCGAGCAGGGACTCAACGAAAAGCAGATGAGGGGCAAGATCGATATGATTGCCGCCAGCCTGTTTTTGCAGACGTGGCTCGATCGTAAAAACGAGGAGGTTTCGCATGCCTAGTGCTTCCGATCCGCGCCAGCCGAATCGTACACAGCAGCCGGCGTCGCGCCCTGCCCAGCCTGGCCAGCGTCCGGCACAGCCGACGCAGCGCGCAGCTCAGCCTGCCGCGCGCCCGGCGCAGTCCTTCTCTCATTCGGCCCAACCTGTTCAACGGACGGGTCAGCAGCCTTCTGCTCGTTCGGTTCAGCATTCGGCTTCTCACGCGGCTCAGCAGCCCACTGCTCGTACGGCCCAGCCTGCAGGCGGTACCCGCTTTAAGCAGCAGGCACCTACCCAGCGAAATCGGGCCCCTCAATCGCATTCGCATCACGCTCGCGGTTCGCATGGCGTTGCTCCGGCGACCCGCTCGAGCTACAACACGCATGCTCGTTTCGGTGCTCAAAAGAAGAGTTCTCCGGTTCCCATGATCATCGGCGTTGTGGCGGCGGTGCTCGCGCTTGCTGCGATCGCTTTCTTTGTCGTGCCGGCCGTCAAGGGCTTCTTCGCCGGTGGGGATACGAAGGTCACGGCCGGTCAGCAGGTTACGGTGACCATTCCCGACGGTGCTTCGGGCGATACGATCGCCTCGATTCTCTCCGAGAACCATATCGTCGAAAATCCCAAGGATTATTATGCGGCGGTGAAAAAGCTCAACGCCGATATGTCGCTCAAGCCTGGCACCTACTCGTTCACCACACTCATGGATGCGACCAAGGTTGTTCAGCAGCTCATGGAAGGCCCCAACGCGGGTTCCAATGCGCTGACTATCCCTGAGGGCCTGACGGTCGATCAAGTCGCCGACCGTGTGGCCCAGGCCTACGACAGCATCTCTAAGGAAAGCTTCCTCAACCAGGCCAAGGCCTCCAACTACGTGGACGACTATAGCTTTCTTAAGGGCACCGCCAACGACTCGCTCGAGGGTTTCTTGTTCCCCAAGACCTATTCGTTGGGTGATTCGCCGACGGCCGATGGCGTGATTCGCGCTATGCTCGATCAGTTTAAGACCGAGTACAAGTCGCTTGACTTTGCGAGCTGCGAAGCCAAGATCAAGGAACGCTACGGTGTGGAGATGTCTGACTACGACATCGTCAACTTGGCCTCTATCGTTGAGCGCGAGGGCCTCAACGCCGATCAACGTGCGCATGTGGCCTCGGTCTTCTACAACCGCCTTGCCGGCAAGCTCGACGGCCTGCGCTATCTCAACAGCGATGCGACCATGATGTATGTCACCGGTGGCGAGGTTACCGCCGACGACCTCCAGAGCGATAGCCCGTATAACACCTATAAGCACTGTCTCTTATACACATCTGACGCTGCCGACGACTCCTTACGT
>URNK01000183.1 GCA_900549195.1 uncultured Collinsella sp. | reverse complement strand
CTCGTGGGCTCGGAGATGTGTATAAGAGACAGCATGGAGCGTGAGCTTTCCGGCGCGCGCATCGTCGTCGACGCCACGCACCCCTTCGCTACGCTCGCAAGCGGCAACATCCGGGCCGCTTCGCTCGCCGTGGGTGCACGATGCCTGCGCCTTACGCGCCCGGTCGAGGCGCTGCCCAAAGGCGTCGTGTCGGTCGCGTCGATCGCCTGCGCGGCGCGCTTTCTCTCCGAGAACCCGGGTCGCGCGCTTCTCACGACGGGGAGCAAGGAGCTTGCTCCCTACACGCGCGTCGCCGATTTCGCGGAGCGCTTCTTCGTGCGTGTGCTCCCTCTGCCCGGTGCTATAACGAAGTGCATCGACGCGGGGTTTTCGCCGTCGCACGTCATCGGCATGCAGGGGCCCTTCACCCGCGAGCTCAACGAGGCGATGCTTCGGCAGTTGGGCGCCCAGTGGCTTGTGACCAAGGACTCGGGAACCGTAGGCGGCACGGCCGAGAAGATCGCCTCCGCGCGCGACGTGGGAGCGCGCTGTATCGTGGTCGCCCGTCCCGCCGAGGGAGGCGGGGCCCTTTCGCTTAGGGAAGTGGAAGACGCGCTCTTACGGGAGTTCGCGCGCTAGGCGCTCGCCGCGCATGCGTGCCCTCCCGCCTGCGAGGAGGAGCGCCCCGAGCAAGCTCGACCCGTACAAGCCTGTCATCCGCCAATCGCTCGAGGACGACGCACGGAACTGGCGCAAGCAGCCCTTCAATAAGTTGCGGTGAAATAGCGTCTGTTTTTGCTGCTAAATAGCATATTCAGTCCCTAATTCACCGCAACTTGTTGGTGGTGGCTTACTGGTAGCGTAGGCATTCCACCGGGTCGAGCTTTGCTGCACGGCGAGCGGGGTAGAAGCCAAAGATTACGCCGATGCCGACCGATACGGCAAACGCGATCAATACTGTTGTAATGGAGAAGCTTGGCGTGATCGTCCCGGTAGCTCCAAACTCGCTCATGATGCCCGAGCTTGCGGCAAAGAACGTGAGTCCCCATGCCAGCAGATAGCCAATCAGGACACCCAACAGTCCGCCGGTGACGCACAGCGCCGAGGACTCGGCCAAAAACTGCGCGGTGATATCGCGACGACTTGCGCCCAGGGCACGGCGAATGCCGATCTCACGGATGCGCTCAGTCACGTTGGTGAGCATCATATTCATAATGCCGATACCGCCGACAAGCAGCGAGATGCTGGCGACAGCGCCCATGATGAGCGAGAACGCGCCCATAAAGGAGTTGAGTGCATCGATGGCGCTTTTCATGGAGGTCGCCGATACACTGTCGTACTCGTCCTCCTCCTCGATGCCCTTCATCGCGCGCACCTTGGACTCGATGGTTTTGCAGAGCTCATCCATGTCTGTGCCCTCGGCGGCAAGAGCCGTCACGCTGGGGAATGAAGGATTTTCGTCGCCAAACAGGCCTGAGATGGTTTCGCGCGGCATATGCAGCGTGAGCGAGCCCATGGAGTCGTTGCCGCCATCAATCACACCTACAATCTGCACCTCGCCGTTGGACACCTTGATGGTTTTCCCCAGCGCATCCTGTTCGTTGCCGTAAAGCTGATCGGCGCCGCCGCGGCTGATGAGCGCCACGCGCGAGCCTGATTGGGACTCGGCCTGGGAATAGGTGCGCCCCGCAACGAGCTTGCTGGCCCCCACGGCGTCGAGCATGTCGCTATCGACACCCTGTGCCATGACGGTATAGCTTTTATCGCCGGTCTTGTACTCGGTATACGCGCTGTCGACAATGCCGATCTGCTCTATCTGCGGCACCAGTTTTTGAAGCTTCTCGATGTCGGACTCGGTGAGTTCTTGCGACGAATAGATTTGCACCATGCGTGCCGCATTGAGGCCCAGACTGTTGACCAGGCTGTTTTGGATGCCGCCGATGAGCGAAGTCATGGCGATAACCGAGGCGATGCCGATGACAATGCCCAGGATGGTGAGCAGGCTGCGCCCCTTGTTGGCTTCGAGCGAGTGAAGGGCTTCCTGGATGAGATCGCGGGCGCTCATGCCATCTCTCCTTTCGGCGGGTTGGCGGAGGCGGAAATCCTGGGCAGGCTATCCACGGCGCTGCGCAGGGTCCGCGGTGCATGTGGAATATACGCGCCATCGTGAATGCGACCGTCGCGGATGGTCACGGCACGGTCGGCCTCGGCGGCGATGCCGGGGTCGTGTGTGATAAGCACGATGGTTTTGCCGCGCTTCTGGAGCTTATGGAAGGTTTCCATCACAAGCGCTCCGGTAGCGGAGTCCAGGTTTCCCGTCGGCTCGTCGGCCAGAATGATGGGCGGGTCATTGACGAGGGCGCGCGCGATTGCGACGCGCTGCATCTGGCCGCCCGAGAGCTCGGATATGCGGTGGTCCCAGTGGTCGACGGGCAGCGTGACAGCCTGCAGCGCGTGCACGGCGCGCATTTCGCGCTGGCTACGGGGCACATTGGTGTAGGCCAGCGGCAGCATCACATTTTCGATAACCGACAGGCGCGGCAGCAGGTTGAAGCTCTGAAAGACAAAGCCAATGCTCAGGGCGCGAACTTCGGTGAGCTCCTCATCATCGAGCTCGGCCACGTTGAGCCCTTGCAGGTAGTAGTCGCCCGCCGTCGGCTTATCCAGACAGCCTAGGATGTTCATGAGCGTCGACTTGCCCGAGCCCGAGGGGCCGGTGATAGCGACGAATTCGCCGGGATTTACCGCCAGGCTCACGTTGTGCAGGATGTGGGCGCACCCCGCCACGCTCTCAAAGATGCGGTGCACGTTGCGGATGTCGATAACGGGACGCATTACATGCCCTCGTCGGCAGACATACTGCCCGAATCCGCACCGTAGCCGCCGTCAGCCGTTGCGTCCGCTCCGGTGTCCATGACGAGGGTGTCGCCATCGCGCAGCTTGGTAACCGGAACGTTGGGGTTGATCTCGTTGCCCTGGTCGTCGCTCTTAACCTGTGTCTTGCCGACTACGGCTTCGTTGTCGTTTTGCGTCACGACGGTCACCTTCACGCGATGGGTTTGCTTGCCCTCGTCATCGGTTGCGACGTTGACGTAATAGTGTTCGCCGTCTTCGGTCATGAGCGCCATCGTCGGCACCATCACCACGTCGTCGAGCTGCTCGGTCACCACCGAGACCTCGGCCGTCATGCCCGGCTTCAGGCGCGCGTCGGGCGCCTCGATGAGAATGTCGACGTTAAAGGTCACGCTGCCGCCGCCACCGTTGGCGGCGTCGGAGTTTGCCACCGACGCGATAGCCGTGACGGTGCCCTGGCTCACGATATCGGGAAACGCGGGATACGTGACGTTGGCGCTCTGCCCAACGGCGATCTTGGCGATGTCCTTTTCGCCCACCTGCACGGTCACCTTCATCTTAGATAGGTCGGCGATCTGCATGCACTGCTTGCCGCCGCTCGTATCGCTTTCGCCCATGATCATGCCGCCTGTAACCGTGGCGCCCACTTTGGCATTGAGCTCCACGATGTTACCCGAGCTCGGGGCCGTGACCGTGCGACTGGAGGCCTTGGCGTTCGCCTGGTCGAGGTTTGCCTGGGCTGATGCGAGGCTGCGCTGCGCGGCCGATACGGCGTTCGTGACCAC
>URNK01000182.1 GCA_900549195.1 uncultured Collinsella sp. | reverse complement strand
CGGCAGCGTCAGATGTGTATAAGAGACAGTGTTAAAGGTGAGGGAGTGGGCGGGGTGGCCACCGGCCAGCAGAACCTGCAGGTTCTCGGCCTGGTTGGCAAGACGGATGGGGTCGATGCCCGGCTGGACAATCGAAGGGCCGTGGACACCGATGAACCAGAAGAACGCGGTGGCTGCCTGGATAAGGATAAGGCCAGGATAGGTTTCTGCAGCGGTGAAGAGCGGGGAGAGCAGTTTGATAAGCAGCTCGGAGAACGGAACGCCCATGAGGTTGCGCACAACCACATCGATGATGCCGCAGATGATGACGGCGCCGCCAAAGGGGATGATGTCGCGGAAGTTCTGAGCGATGGCGCCCGGGACCTCCTTGGGCAGCTTAATGGTCAGATCGCGCGAGACGCAGAATTTGTAGACCCACACGGTAATGAACGCGGCGATATAGGCCGAGAACAGACCGCGCGTGCCCATGCTGGTGCAATCGAAGACCGAAAGCTCGGAGCCGTCGAACTTGGTGGTGAACTGCGTAACAGCGAGCAGCAGCATGCTGCACTGGGCGGCCACCATGGTGGAGCCGTCGTTGAGCACCTTGCCGGCGGGCATGCGACGGTTCATGGAAGCCGTGAAGTTCTTGGCGGTGGTGCCGGCAACCATGATGCCCATGACGCCCATGGTGAAGTTGTACAGCTTGTTGCACCAGTCGATGAGCGGCTGGGGCAGCGTGATGCCGACTACGCCGGGAAGGGTGGCAATGAGCAGAAAGATCGAAGAGGTGAGGACAATGGGCATGCACCCAAGGAATCCGTCCTTGATGGCCTGGAGGTATATGTTCCTCGAGATCTTCTCAAAGAACGGTTGATGCTTTTCGAGCATTTTTACGATGGCGTCCATAGAGCTCCTTTACTACTTGATGCGCGATGCATGTGGATGGAACTGGTCGTCGATGGATGGTCAGGACTGCCCGGAAACCTTCCTGCTTAAGGAAGGCATTGCGAAATGACAACGTTGTCATTTCGCTAATGACAACGTAAGACATTTTTGGAAGAGCAACAAGGGTTTAGGGGTGAGTGGTCGATATTGTCCGGTAAACGGTTGATTTATCAGTCAGGCAGGTAGTGTATGCTAGAACGCAAAAAGCAAGCGATGCAAAACCGACTGGAGAAGCAGTGGCAACGATGGACAAGAAAAACGTCTCGATGAACGATGTGGCGATTGCCGCGGGTGTTTCTCTCAAGACGGTTTCGCGTGTGATCAACGAGCCCGATAGCGTGCGAGAGTCGACACGCGATAAGGTCCATGCTGCCATGGAAGCGCTTGGGTTCCGGGCGAACTTTGCCGCGCGTTCACTCAAGTTGGGCCGTTACGGATGCATCGGCGTGGTGCTGTTCCACTTGTCGGGCGGCAACGTGGACATGATTGACGGTATCGCCGATGCCGCCGCAGAGCGAGGCTTTGCGCTCACGATGATTAAAAAGCGGGCGGGGGAGAAGATGACCCTTGCCGAAGCGGCACGTAGGATGTCGCAGCTTCCCGTCGACGGCATGCTTTTCAACCTGCGCCAGATGGTCGATGACTTTGATACCTTTGAGGCGCCGAAAGACCTCAAGACGGTGATTATCACGTCGATGGAACATCCTACCTGCTCTACCGTCAGTGACGACCAAGAGGGCGGCGCGCGCATGGCGTGCGAGTACTTCTTGAATCGCGGACACAAGAACGTGTACTTCGTCTCTGGTAAGAAAGAGTCACTGTCGAGCCAGTGCCGTATGAAAGGTTGGCGTGCGGCACTCGAGACGCGTGGCATTGAGCCGCCCGAGCCTCTGCAAGGCGATTGGAATGCGGATAGTGGCTATGCTGCGGGCCTTGTGCTTGCCGATAAGCCCGATTGCACGGCGGTCCTCGCTGCTAACGACTGCATGGCAAACGGCGTGATGATGGCTCTACGTGACAAAGGGCTCAGTGTGCCCGACGACGTGTCCGTGATCGGCTTCGACGATGAGCTCTACAAGACGATTCCCAACTCGATTCTGACGTCGGTGAAGTTTCGCCACCGTGAGCTGGGTGTCCGTGCGCTTAACGAGGTCGTTGCAGGTCTGGAAGCTCCGAGCTCCAGAAGCCGTACGCTCGTCTCGGGCGTGTTGGTCGAGCGCGCGAGCGTGCGGGATTTGCGGGCGTAGACGTGCTCGGCCTGCTCGTCTAAATCTGTAACAGGTGGGACCCGAAAACTCGACTAGGTGTTATAGATTGAGATTTTGTCTACCCAGCCATCATCTTTGTCTCGATCTGTAACAGTTAGGAGTGAAATGACCAGCCAGGTGTTACAGATCTAGATTGATTGGATTGACCCATCTGTTTGTCTCGATCTGTAACATCTAAGCGGTCAAAAGCGGTCTACATGTTACAGATTGAGATTTTTGGCTTGGCCTGTGCGTTCACCTCGATCTGTAACAGCTGGGACCCAAAAACTCGGCTAGATGTTACAGATTAAGATGAACAGGAGGACGGGTGCGGTCTAAACAAAATGGCCCGCGCATCACGCATCGATGCACGGGCCATTTTTTTTCTGCGAGCGGCAGGTGGCGTCAGCGTCTTATGCCTCGAGGTTTTCCTCGATCCAGGCGACGGCACCCTTGGGATCCTTAGTGAGGTCGATGTACTGTTTGCCCTTGGGCGACAGCAGCGTGATGCCCAGGCGGTCGGTGTCGGCCTTCATCTCGTTGTAATAGGTGCGAACCTGCGGAGCCAGGACGATGACGTTGTACTGGTCCATGATGGCGTAGTGGCTGCCGTAGGCACCGGCGTTGGCGGTAATGTCGATGCCCAGCTCGTCGGCGCCTTCCTTAAGCGCGTTGGCGAGCAGTGCAGAGGTGCCGGCGCCAGCGCACAGAACCAGAACCCTCAGATCCTTGCCCTTAAGGGCGGACGGAGCTGCGGAGGCCTCAGTGGCAGAAGCGGTCTCGACAACAGGAGCCTCAACGGCGGGGGCGGCAGCGGTCTTGACGGCCTTGGTCTCCTCGGCCTCTTCTTCGGCCAGGGTCTCGGCCTCCTGCTTGCACAGGACGTTGTCGTAGGCCTTGCAGAACGGGTAGTAGATTAAGAAGTCAACGACCAGCAGGACGACAACCAGGACCAGAGAGATCGGCTGGAAGTTGGTGTCGATGAAGGTGCCGATCGGTCCGGGGAGTGCCCACGGCATGGCATAGATAAAGCCGTTCATGCCCAAAAAGTCGATGAAGAACTTACCAATGAGGACGTTGGCCACGGGGGCAAACAGGAACGGGATCAGGAAGTACGGGTTGAGGATGATGGGCGCGGCGAACAGCAGCGGTTCGTTGACGGCGAACATCACGGGTACGACAGAGGCTTTGCCGACGGCCTTGAGCTGCTTGGAGCGCATAAAGAGCAGGAAGATGATCGGGACAATGAACGTGGCGCCGGTGCCGCCGAGTTCGCCGATGTAGTTACCGAAGTTCTCGGTCAGGGCGAGGGCGGGGTGACCGCCGGCCTGCAGCGTGGCGAGGTTGGTGGTGATGTTGCCAAACAGCGCGGCGTTGAGGGCAGGCTTAACGACCGAGGGGCCGTGGATGCCCATGAACCAGAACAGCGGGATCATGAACCAGATGAGGGCGAGGCCGGCGTAGGAATCGGCAGCGGCGAACAGCGGGCTCACCAGCGTCTGTCTCTTATACACATCTGACGCTGCCGACGAC
>URNK01000181.1 GCA_900549195.1 uncultured Collinsella sp. | reverse complement strand
GTCGCGTGGTGCGCGCATTTGCCGGCGGGCGTCCGGTCATTCAGGGAACGAACGACTTCTTTATTGGACAGTCGGCCGTGGTGCCGGGACTTTTCCAGGCAGCGGGCATTCAGTCGCCGGGCGTGGCGAGCGCGCCGGCCATTGCCGAGCGCATGGAGCTTGTGATGCGCGAGGCGGGCGTGGAGCTGCACGAACGGGCGGACTGGAACCCAATTCGCCGCGCGCCGGACGACTTTGACCGCGCGCCGCTCGCGCGCAAGGAGGAGCTGATCGAGTCAGATCCCGCGTGGGGACAGATTGTCTGCCGCTGCGAGACGGTGCCCGAGGCCGAGATTGTGGCCGCGATTCGGCGCCGCCCGGGCGCGCTTTCGGTCGAGGGTGTTAAGCGCCGCTGCCGCGCCGGCATGGGTCGGTGTCAAAGCGGCTTTTGCCAGAGCCGTGTGGTGGCGATTCTTGCCCGAGAGCTAGACTGCGACCCCAGCGAGGTATTACTGGAGGACGCCGGCTCCTGGCTGGTCGAGGGACCTTTGAAGGGGGTGCGCTAGGATGGCGACGTTTGATATGCGCGACGAACGCGCGGAGGCCGGAACTGTAACGTCGGTGTCGACGCAGGCCTTCGACGTGGTCGTTATCGGCGGCGGACCTGCCGGCATGGCGGCCGCGCTGGCCGCGCATAAGGCAGGGGCACGCGTAGCCATCGTGGAGCGCGAGCAGCACCTGGGCGGCATCCTCCGCCAGTGCATCCACCCCGGCTTTGGCCTGTCGCACTTTAAACAGGAGCTCACCGGTCCCGAGTACGCGCAGCGCTTTATCGACCAGGTGCACGCAACCGACATTGCGCTGTTCCTGAACAGCATGGTAATTGGGATTGGTTCAGGCGAGCCTACGGAAGACACCGCAGTCCATACCGTCACGCTCATGAGCCCTGCCGGCATGCTGCAGCTCACCGGGCGCGCGATCGTACTTGCCATGGGTTGCCGTGAGCGAACCCGCAGCGAGATCAAAATCCCCGGCAGCCGACCCGCCGGCGTGTTTACGGCGGGCCTGGCGCAGCGATACATCAATATCGAGAACCTCAAGCCCGGCTCGCACGCCGTCATTTTGGGCTCGGGCGACATCGGGCTGATCATGGCACGTCGCTGCACGCTCGAGGGGATTTCGGTTGAGGGCGTGTACGAGCTCATGCCGTACGCCAACGGTCTGCGCCGCAACGTCAAGAACTGCCTGGAGGACTTTGGAATTCCGCTGCACCTGTCCACCACCGTGACGCGTGTGATCGGGCACGATCGCGTGGAAGCTGTCGAGGTGAGTCAGGTCGACGAGCGCCTGGCGCCCATTCCGGGGACCGAGCGCGTTGTTCCGTGTGACACACTGCTGCTTTCGGTGGGCTTGATTCCCGAAAACGAGCTTTCGGTTGCCGCGGGCGTAGAGCTTGACCCGCGCACGCGCGGCGCCGTGGTGGATCAGAGCCTGCAGACGGGCGTGCCGGGCATCTTTGCCTGCGGCAACGTGCTGCACGTGCACGACCTGGCCGACAATGTAACGACCGAGTCCGAGAGGGCCGGTGCAGCCGCGGCGGCGTACGCGCTGGGGACCGGCGCGGGCGCCGTTCCGGACTGCGAGCTCACGGTCTCCCCTGCCGGCATCGCGGGCTACGCGCTGCCGGGACGCATTACGACTGTGACACTCACCAGACTCAACTTCCGTGTGCGCCGACCGGTAGATGCCGCCCGCGTGAGGATCTTGGCCGACGGCGAGGAACTGTTCGCCGGCAAGGTCCGTGCGTTTAAGCCGAGCGTAATGGAGAGTTTCCCGCTACCGGCAAAGGTGATTCAACGTGCACTCGACCTGGGTACCAGCGAGATTGTCCTGTCCGTTGACCCTGTTGAGGGGGCGTAAAGCCATGAGCACAAACGCAATCGAGACGCTGAAGTTCAACTGCACCACTTGCCCATCCGAGTGCCTTCTGACCGTAGAGGTAGAGCGTGACGCAGACGGCGTCGTGGCAGAAGTGCGCTCCGTGACCGGCAACAGATGCCCGCGTGGTGATACGTTCGCACATCAGGAGCTCACCTGCCCCATGCGCGTACTCACCACCACCGTGGCCGTATCCGGAGGCGACGAGGCGCTGCTGCCCGTGCGCACGGCTGAGGCCATCCCGCTCGAACTCCACGCCCAGGCGATGGATCTCATCCGCGGCTTGGTCGTCGATGCCCCCATCCGCATGGGCGGCGTCGTGTTGGAAGACCTCCTCGGCACCAGCATCAACCTCATCGCCAGCATGGACATCGGCCCAGCCTAGATGGTTCATTTAGGACGGGGCCCTTTTAGCTACCCCGCCATCCACCTCGCCTCTCCTCAATTGCGGTGAAATAGTTCCTGATTTCCGCCAAAACCCCGGCATCCAGGAACTATTCCACCGCAACTATCCTTGGAATTGGTATTTAGCTTGTGCCTACTTTTGTGCCATTTCAAAACTATGATGGATTACGGGGCTGATTCGGAGACCCCCATCCATACAGGCAATTATCGATTTTTGATAAGCCCTCTACCTGCGGTTTTAATTTCGCGATTTTTCCCATGGTCAGGTAATACAGGTCCAGCCCCGTAATCCACCATACTTTTGAAACCAGCCCATTTGGGACGGGCCTCTTATAACTCCTTTTTCCTGCACGCTTGCCAGGCTGGTCATGCCAAGGAGTGTCCCGAAGTGCCGGCATAAAAGGAACGTCCCTAACTGCCGGGCATGGGATACCATGGTGGCACCCTAGCGAAAGGATGTTTCATGGCACATGTCGATGACCAGCGCGTGGCGCGCGTGCTCGATGCACTCGAGGCTCAGCACCCCGGCGCGCAGTTGCTTGTAAACGACCCGTGGTCGATTTATTACCTGACCGGCTTTTATGCCGATATGTTTGAGCGTTTTTGCGGTGTGCTGCTCGCGCGCGATTGCGAGCCCGTGATCTTGGTCAACGCACTGCATCAACTGCCCGAGTATGACAATGCCCGCGTTGCCTACCACACCGATACCGACGTCGTGGCCGACGCCATCGCTCGCGAGGTCGATCCGACCAAACCGCTCGGCATCGACACCGTCATGCGCTCCGGCTTTTTGATGCCCCTTATGGATCGTCACGCCGCGAGCGAGTTCTTCCTAGGCGACTTTGCCGTCACCGCCGCACGCACCCACAAAGACGCTACCGAGCAGGAGCTTATGCGCGTGTCCTCGGCCGCTAACGACGCCGTGATGGCCGACGCCATCAAGCTCGTCCACGAAGGTGTGACGGAACGCGAAATTGCCGACCAGATGCTCGGTCTGTACCGCAAGCACGGCTGCGAGGGCTTTAGCTTTCCGCCGATCGTGAGCTTTGGCGCCAACGCCGGCGACCCGCATCACGAACCCGACGACACCGTACTCAAGCGCGGCGACGTGGTGCTATTCGACATTGGCGGACGCAATCGCAACTACTGCTCGGACATGACGCGCACGTTCTTTTGGGGCGAGCCGGACGAGGAGACGGCGCGCATCTACGACATCGTGCGCCGCGCTAACGAGACCGCCGAGGCGCTCATCGCACCGGGCGTTCGCATGTGCGACCTGGACCGTGCCGCGCGCGACGTGATTGAGGACGCTGGCTACGGCAAGTACTTTACGCATCGCCTGGGTCACTCGATCGGCCTGCAGGACCACGAGCCGGGCGACGTCTCGCTCGTCAACGAGCAGGTTGTCGAGCCGGGCATGACGTTCTCCAT
>URNK01000180.1 GCA_900549195.1 uncultured Collinsella sp. | reverse complement strand
ATAGGGCGGTTCCCCATATTATTAATGACGTCGACAGGCGGGGTGGTTCCCCGCGTACGTGCCATCTGAGTAACCGAGGGGAGGGCGCACATGGGAATGACTGGTGCATACGAGCGCAATCTCGATGCAAAAGGTCGTCTGTCCCTGCCTGCACCCCTTCGCGAGGAGCTTGGAGAGCACGTTCGCGTGTTCAAAGCCCTGGATGTCGATGCTCTGTACGTGTTCTCTGCCGAGGCCTTCGATAAGTGGGTCGAAGGACTCTTCGCGGGTCGTGAGGGCCACGAGGGTTTTAACCCGCGTGACATTAATGACCAGAAGCTCATGAGGGCGATCAACAAGCGCACCACGTCGATGGACGTGGACAGCGCCGGTCGTATCGGTCTTTCCGAGTCTCTCCGCAAGCAGGCGAACCTCGACCGCGAGGTCACGGTTGTGGGCAACTACGACCACCTTGAGGTTTGGGATCGCGCCGCGGCCGATGAGGACGATGACGATGAGGCCCTGCTGGACCTCTTCTTCTCGTAAGGGCAAGGCACGGGTAACGGATGGAGCGTGGGATCTTGACACAAGAATATCGGCATGAACCTGTCATGCTCGGCGAAGTGCTTGAGTCGCTGCGGCTAAAGAGCGGCTCCGCTGTCTGCGATTGCACCCTTGGCGGTGCCGGCCATTCGGTAAAGATGGCCGCGCAGGTGGGGGAGACGGGCCTTTTGCTCGGCGTCGATCAGGACGACATGGCCCTCGAGGCCGCTGGCGCCCGTCTGGACCGCGAGGTTCCCGGCGTTCCGCACCAGCTGCTGAAGGGCAACTTCGGCGACTTGGACGAGCTGCTTTGCTCGGCCGAGGTGCCCGGGGTCGATGGCTTCCTGTTCGATTTGGGCGTTTCGTCACCGCAACTCGATATCCCTGGCAGGGGCTTTTCGTATAACGAGGACGCCCCATTGGACATGCGGATGGATCCGGGCAATAACACCTTAAACGCAGCTGAGGTCATCAACACCTATAACGAACACGACCTCGCCCGGATTCTACGCGTCTACGGCGAAGAGAAGTTCGCCTCGCAGATCGCGCGCGAGATCGTGCGCCGCCGCGAGCAAGAACCGATCGAAACCACCGGTCAATTTGTCGAGATCATCAAGGCGGGTATCCCGGCTGCCGCTCGTCGGCATGGCGGACACCCGGCCAAGAAAAGTTTCCAGGCCATTCGCATCGAGGTCAATCACGAGCTCGATGTGCTCGAACGAGGGCTTGATGCCGCCACCAGGTGGCTCAACCCGGGCGGACGTATCTGCGTCATCTCGTATCACTCGCTCGAGGACCGTATCGTAAAGAACCACTTTAAGGAGATGAGCCAGGGGTGCACGTGTCCGCCGGAGATTCCGGTGTGCGTGTGCGGCAACGTGCCGATACTCAAGGTCATCACCCGCAAACCCTTGGTTGCCCAGCCTGATGAGGTTGAGCGCAACCCTCGGGCGAGATCAGCCAAAATCCGCGTGGCGCAGCGTCTGTAGGCGCGACCGCGCGATATTGGACCTCCCGCTCGCACCATAAACGAAGCTTAAACACACTACCAACGTACTCGGGATGGGAGGCGGCATATCATGGGCTACAACACTTCAAGCGCAGCACTCGCCTATGATATGAACGCCATGCCCGCCTATCGTGAGACGCCGCAGGCCCCCGTTGCTCCCCGTGAGCAGCGCACGCCGCGCTTTGATGTCTACACGGGCGCGGGCCGTCAGGCAAACCAGGCGGTAAGCCCGGTTTTCATGAGCGTTCTTAAAACGTTTTGCATCATTGCGGCTATCTTCATGACGATCGGCGTCGCCCGCGTGGCGCTCGCCGGCGTTACGGCCCAGGTGCTCAACAGCAACGCCGAGCTTACCAACACGCTCGAAAAGGCGACCGATGAGAGCTCCGACCTGGAGGTCATGCATTCGGTCTATGGCGCCGACACGCGCATTCGCGACCTTGCGGGCGCTTATGGCATGGTGGAGCCCAGCGAGAGCGTTACACTTGACTTTTCGCAGGATGCAGCCGCGGGCGCCAACGCGACCGCGGCTGCTCAGTAGCAAGACGGTAGCTGAGTATGACAAATGACTATCGCCGCGGTTCCGATGGGGGCCGCGGTTCTGGACGTCCCTCGTCGCGGGGACGTTCTGGTTATCAAGGAACGGGTCGGCAATCTTACAACGCCGGGCAGTCCCGTGGCAACGACCCGGCGTCGCGACTTCGCGGCTCGGGCGGCCCTCAAGTGCATAACACCAGGTCGCGCAAGAGTTCGTCGACCGAATGGCTCACAGGCGCGCCTCTGCCTCGCCGCAAAGCCGTCATGGGATTCATTGGGCTTGGCTTGGGCTTGGGCGTCTTTCGCCTTGCCGACTATCAAATTGTCGAAGCCGATAAACTGCGCGAGCGTGCCGATGCGCGCCGCCTGCTTGCGCAGACCCTCCATGCCAAACGCGGCACCATCTACGACCGCAACGGCAACGTGCTGGCGTCGTCGGTCGAATGTCGCAACATCGCCGTGAACCCGCAGCTTGTCGAGGATGTTGACAAGACGGTGTCGGCGCTGGTCAAGGCAACTGGAATCGATAAAAAGACCTGCCGCAAGCTCGTCGAGTCCGATGGCACCTGGGTGTATATCAAGCGCCAGGTGGACGAAGACGATGCTGCGGTGCTGGAGAAGAAGAACCTGCCCGGCGTGCTTTTTGAGCAGGCCATGAAGCGCGTATATCCATACGGCAATCTGGCATCGCAGGTGCTGGGTGTAGTGAATGTGGACAACGACGGCTTGACGGGTCTCGAAAAGCAATACAACAAGCTTCTGACCGGCACGAACGGTTCTCTCGTACGCGAGCGCGCGAGGGACGGCAGCTATATCGCGGGCGGTGCCTATAAAAAGGTGGCCGCGGTCGACGGCGTTGATATCGTGACGACGCTCGACGTCAATATCCAGCGTGCGGCCGAGGATGCCCTGGCAGAGGCAGTTGAGAAGACTAAGGCCAAGAACGGCTCGGCGCTGGTCACCGATCCTACGACAGGCGAGATTTTGGCAGCCTGCTCGTACCCGACCTACGACCAGACCGATCTGGAGAATGCCAAGACCGAGGATATGAATCTGCGCCTGGTCACCGACGCCTACGAGCCCGGCTCGGTCTTTAAGACGCTCGTGGCGGGCGCCGGCTTCGACTTGGGCGTCGTGCGATCGAGTACGTCGTTTGAGGTGCCGGCGAGCATCAAGGTGGGCGACGATACCGTCACCGATGCCGACAAGCGCGACTATGCCATGACCATGGATGTGCGCGAGATGATGCGCCGTTCGTCCAACGTGGGCTTTGTCCTAGTGGGGCGCAAGATCGGTGCCGACGACTTTGCCGCCTATGTGGACAAGTGGGGCATCGGTCACAGCTCGGGTGTCGATTTTCCGGGAGAGAGCCTGGGTATCGTCAAGGAGCGTGACCAGTATGACGGCGCCACGCTGGGCTCGATGAGCTTTGGACAGGCACTGTCCGTCTCGCCGATTGAGATCGCACGTGCCGTGGGCGGCATCGCCAACGGCGGCGTGATGATGACACCGCACTTCTATAAGTCCAGCAAAGGCGACGAGAAGGACTGGGGCGAAGGCGAGCGCGCGATTTCTGAGGATGCCGCATCCCAGGTGACATCGTGCATGCAGACGGTCGTGTCCGAGGGAACGGGCGTCTGTCTCTTATACACATCTCCGAGCCCACGAGACTAGCGCTCATCTCGTA
>URNK01000179.1 GCA_900549195.1 uncultured Collinsella sp. | reverse complement strand
CCGTTCTTGTCGGCGCCGTCTGCGTTGGAACCCGTGCCGCTGCCGGTGCCGCCTGCACTGCCCGAGGCCGCTACGGTAAAGCTTACGGCTCCATCGCTGGCGAGCATGTAGTTCTGTGCCGCGTCGCCCAAAAGGTCTTTCGCGCGCACCCAGTACGTCCCTGCGGCAAATGTTTCGCCCTCGGCCATTGCCGTGCCCGGAGCGCCGTTCGCGTCGTGCACAAACTCGAGCTGGGCCGTGCAGGCATCGGTTTCGAGCTTGCCCTCGAGTGATGCCGCAATCTTGGCGCGCACGTCTTCGCCGGCCTTAAGGCCTTCGAGTCCCTCAAAATGGGGCGTCAGCGCGCGTCGATCGATATCGATGGGCACAGAGCCCTGCAGCCCCGTAACGGTCTCGTTGCCCAGGGCGTCGACATCCACGTATTCGATGGCAAACGCGCTGCCAGAAGCGGCCACGTTGAGTACGTTGCTGCTGTCGACAAGGCGGAAATGGCCCTCGCCAACGGTCTTGCCATCTTGGAGCGAGGCATCGCTCAGCGAGTCTCCATACGTCATGTGCATGCGGTCCGGGAGGCAGCATGAAACTGTTGGCTTGTGCTTCGCGTCGTAATTGCGTTGGTAGATGCTCCGGGCCAGTGCCGAATCGACAAAGTCGGACGCGATAATGCCAACGTGCTTGAGGCAATCTGACTTTGTTTTATCGCTGCCGCTGGGATTGATGTACTGGCTCTTGTACAGATGCTCGTTGACCACTCGCGCCGCGGTAAAAGGATTGCTTCCTTGTTTGTAATTCGTGCAACTGGTGTAGTTGATAGACCAGCAGCGTTCCAGGACTTGCACCTTGGCGCCATCATTGTCCTCGACGTCCACCTTGTTGCGCGTGAGATTGGTCGTCTCTCGCAGCGCCATATCGACCCAGCTAATCTTGTCGGTTCCGGTGCATTCAAAATGGTCCTGGGCGTATACCTTGGTGCAATAGGGCTCTTTGTCGCCCGCATTGCCCGTAGTCTCAAAGCCTCGCGCGTCTTGGACGAGGCACATCGACTGCCCGGAATGCGCCTTGATTTTGTCGTCCCATTGGGTGAGATCGAGGCCCCACGTGTGGCCGCTTACGCTGTTGCCGGCGAGTACAAATCGACGCAGCAGGACGATCTTTCCGCGCACCTCGTTCAGTGTGGGGATTCGGCTCGACGTGTAGAACAGATCGGGATTATCGTGCATAACCTTGGCGAAAGCCGTCGTAACGCTTTCGTCGGTAGCCTCGTCGTTGCCTCGTGACGCAAGCATGATGAGCGCTTCTGACGGGTTTTCGTTCAAAAATGTTTTGAAGTAACCGATGACATCGGAGAGATGCATAAAGCCCCCGTCTTTTTTGAGCAGGTAGCATCTTCCATGGTCGATACCGGGGTCGCCGTTCTCGTCGTTCCTTCCGAGTCGGATATCAAAATAGCGAATGCCTTCGAGCAACTGCGTCGGGATGTAATCCTGCTGGCACTTTGCTTGTGAGGATTGGGGCTCGGTGTCGTTGTCCACGCTGCAGGTGCCCGAATCATGCGTGCCCGGGATACTCAGCTCGTCGAGGTACTTGTTGTCGTCGACGTATTTCATCCAGCATGGTCCGTCGACGTAGCTGCTATACGTGGTCCAGTCGATACTTCTAACTGTGGTATTGATCTTGCCCATGTCGTAACCGACAAGTTCTAGCTCCCACGGAATGCTCTTACT
Organism: uncultured Collinsella sp.; assembly: GCA_900549195.1. GTDB lineage: Bacteria > Actinomycetota > Coriobacteriia > Coriobacteriales > Coriobacteriaceae > Collinsella. The sequence goes on along the minus strand of URNK01000179.1, from coordinate 2,033 downwards.
CTTATGGCAGATCTTATTGTTGTCCTGGTCTTTGCCGTCCGATTCTATTGCCAGGTACTTAATGTCTTTTTTCTCGGTTTCTTTCTCGACCGTGCGGTCTCGAATGATATAGGTTCCGTTTGATTGACGTTCGAACGCAAAAGCGCGGCTGGGCTTGTTGTCATACTCGCCGCCCCATACGTGGATGACCTTTCCATCTTTGTCCGAGTCGTCGTCGACCGACCAAATGCTGTAGCCCGTCTTTTTATGCTCTTCGAAATTGAGCAAGGTGCGGATAGCATACCAGTTTGTATCGTCATTCTTGGTCGTTACGTTCTCAAGGATGAGCTTGCTGGACGTGCCGTCGTTAAACAGGTGGCAGACGTTGCCGCGAACGTTGCCGTCTTGGTTGACGCTCGCGGTGCGAAAATAGCCCGCGGGGCGAAGGCGAATGACGAAATTGTCGAGGCTGTCCGACGGTGCGGGTGTGTTGTCTGCAAATGCCGTTCGCAGGGGAATGCCCGGCGCTGCGGTTTCAGGCAGGCTTGCAAGTGGTGACAACGCCGCAAGCCCTAGGCCCAGCGTAAACGCTCGGCGGCTGATGGCATGGTGTTCGGTCATATCTCCTCCGTTCGCAGGGTGCGGTTATGCACTTGTTTTGGTCACTATACTGCCCAGATGTTTAAAGACGCCGGTTTAAATTGCCTGCGCGGCGCTATAAATCGGCGGGCGGACGTGTTGGGGCACTTGTCTATTTGTGCTGTTATCACGTCTGGGATGGTTTTGGAGCCCGGCATCCTGCGTTCGTCGGCTACCGGCATAAGAATGGGGAGGGTCGGCTTACCGGCCCTCCCTGGGTACGAAGCGCTGGGATACCGTCGCTTGTTTGCACTGCGTCCGTGTTTCCCGTTGTGCTCGCCAGTCGCTTAGCGCTTGATCTCGATATCGTCGAGCTTGACGTCCATGGCCTCGGTCTTGGCCTCGGCGATGTCGTCGGCAAATTCCAGAGACTTCATCATGGTCTCGACGGCGTCCTTGTGTTCCTCGACGTTGTCGATACGCACGTACACACTGCCGCCGTCAACGTCGGTGAAGTATTCGGTCGTTACGCCGCCCGAGTGCGTGAAGTAGGCACTGCGCCAGGTCTTGCCGTTGTACTTAACGGGATCGCTCTCGGTCCATCCAGAGTTGGCCTTCCACTTTGCCTCGTAGTCGAACAGCTCGTCGGCGTTCTTGTCAGGATCGAAGACGGAGATGAAGCGGTCGCTGGCGTGCTCGCTCTCGGTGAACTTAAACTGGGCCCTGTCGGCGGTGTCGCCGGCAACGTCGGTGATCTCGACTCCCTCGGGAACCTCGACCTTAAACCAAATGAAGTCGGTCCTCATATCCACGGCTGGCTTTTCTGCGCCGCCGCCACCGCCACTGCCGGTAGCGCCGCCGCTTCCGCCGCAACCCACCAGAGCAACCGCGGCAAAGAGACTGATGCAGAGGGTGAGAATCGCAAAGGCCTTCTTTTTCATGGTCGTGTCCTCCTCGATCTGTAATCGTCCATGGATTACCTGTCTTTACTGTACGCGCGAGCGGCTCGTTCGGGTGGGCCATGTGTCCCATTCTGGGTGCCGGATTTGCGCCGTTAAGTGGCAATATGCACGGGTCCAAAAGAGGGGAGGGCCGGTGCTGTCGGCTCTCCCCGGGGTGAGGTGTCCGTTGTTTTAAAGGGGCGCGTGTACGCGGGCGTTGCCCCAACAGGTTCCTTGTTTATAGATATGCCCCAGTTTGTGACGTCCGGAAGTCCCGAAAGGCGGGCCATGTTTCCCATGTTTGCGGTGCCGACGCCTATCGTTCGTCATAGAAATCCGCGATGACCAGGTGCGCTGACGCTTATGTACTTATGGGCTAGACTAAGCACCATTATGTGATCGATGCGGTCGGTCGGTGGTTGCCGCCCGACCGATGTATATGACTTGAAGGTGCATGCGTATGAGCCAAGAGATGATGGACAAGACCTGCCGCGGGTTTGCCGAGGCGCTGGCCTGTCTCTTATACACATCTCC
>URNK01000178.1 GCA_900549195.1 uncultured Collinsella sp. | reverse complement strand
GATCTACACGTAAGGAGTCGTCGGCAGCGTCAGATGTGTATAAGAGACAGGGCCCCCTCGCTGGAGCGCGAGGCCCGCGCCAAGCTCACCGTTCGCGCCCAGACCGAGGCCATCAACGTCTTTGCCAAGAATCTCGAGGGCCTGCTCTCTGCACGTCCCGTGCGCGGTGCCCGCGTGCTCGCGCTCGATCCGGGCTACCGCACCGGCTGCAAGGTCGCCGTCATGGACGAGACCGGCAAGCTGCTCGACCACGGCGTGGTCTACCCCACCAAGCCGCGCCACGACGTCGCCGGCACCAAGCGCGAGCTCGCTCGCCTCGTCAAGAAGGACGGCGTCAACACCATCGTCATCGGCAACGGCACCGCCAGCCGCGAGACCGAGGAAGTCGTCTCGGAGTTCATCGCCGAGCAGGCGCCTGGACTGCGATACACCATCGTCAACGAGGCCGGCGCATCGGTATACTCCGCCTCCGAGCTCGCCAGTCAGGAATACCCCGACCTGGACGTCACCGTGCGCGGCGCCATGAGCCTGGGCCGCCGCCTGCAAGACCCGCTGGCAGAGCTCGTCAAGATTCCGCCCCAGTCCATCGGCGTTGGCCAGTACCAGCACGACCTTGACCAGGCCGAGCTTTCGCGCACCCTGGGCCACGTGGTGGAGGACGTCGTCAACCGCGTGGGCGTCGACGTCAACACCGCAAGCGCGAGCCTGCTGGGATACGTATCGGGCATCACGCCGAGCGTGGCCAAGAATATCGTGGCCTACCGCGAGGAAAACGGTGCCTTTACCGATCGCCGCCAGCTTAAGAAGGTCCCCAAACTGGGACCCAAGGCATATCTCAACGCCGCGGGCTTCCTGCGCATCAGCGGTGGCAAGAACCCGCTCGACGCGACAAGCGTCCACCCCGAGAGCTACGAGGTGGCAACGGCCGTCCTGGAGCGCGCCGGCGTTGCGGCAAGCGAGCTCATCCGCGGCGGCGTGCCCGACATCGAGCGCCGTCTGGGCAGCATCTCGGCGCTGGCAAGCGACCTGGACTGCGGTACCCTGACGCTCATCGACATTGTCAACGAGCTCAAGAAACCCGGTCGCGACCCGCGCGACGACGCGCCCGAGGTGGTCTTTAGCCGCTCAGCACTTTCCATCGATGACCTGGAGCCCGGCATGGAACTCAAGGGCACGGTGCGCAACGTCGTCGACTTTGGCGCGTTCGTCGACGTGGGCGTGCACCAGGACGGCCTCGTGCACATCTCCAAACTGGCCAACCGCTTTGTCAAGCACCCGAGCGACGTGGTGCGCGTCGGTGACACGGTCAAGGTGTGGATTGAAAAGGTCGATCGCGACCGCAAGAAGATCTCCCTCACCATGGTGCAGGGCAAGTAAACCGCCAAAGCAAAGGTACCCCCTGCAGCGACGTGCAAAATCGCGAGTATTCTGCAATTTCCGCCGTTCCGAACGCCCCACAGAGACAATAACGTCAAAAACAGCCCCCGTTTTAGCGACATTAGAGCCAGAACGGGGGCCGTTCCATGCTTCGGTTAACTGATAAAGACCTTTACCTTGCTGAATACTCGCGATTTTGCACGTCGCTACAGGGGGTACCCTTGCTTACGGCAGAATATGAAAGCCGAGCGAGGCGATATCCTTGGCAAAGCCGCGCACGGTGTCGAGCGAGACCTCGTACGGGTCGCGACCGATGTTCTTGCGCTTGGCCAGGATGCTGTTGGGCACCGTGATGATCTGGCAACCGCAGGCTTCTGCCTGGTAAATGTTAATGAGCTCGCGCGTGGACGCCCACAGGACCTCACAGTTGGGCTTGGCGGCGGCCTTCTTGACCGACTCCGTCATAAACGGAATGGGATCGACGCCGGTATCGGCAATACGGCCGGCAAAGAGCGAGATAATGGACGGCGTCTCGGTGTCAACGGCCTCGACCATCTCATCGACCTGCTTAGGCGTAAAGATGGTAGTGACGTTGACCTTGACGCCGTCAGCGGAAAGCTTGCGGACCAGCTCGGCGGTGGACTCGCCCTTGGTGGTCACGCACGGAATCTTGACGTAGACGTTCTCGGCCCAGGTAGCGATCTCGCGCGCCTCGACCTCCATGGTCTCGACGTCGTCGGCAAAGACCTCAAACGAGACGGACACATCGGTGATATGGGTCAGGACCTCCTTGGCAAACGCGCGGTAATCCGTCACGCCGCCCTTCTTCATAAGGGACGGGTTGGTCGTGAAACCCTGAACGTTGCCGTTCTCGTACATGTCGAGCATGCCCTCGAGGTTTGCACCGTCAGCGAACACCTTGATTGCCATCTGCCTGATTCCTTTCGTTAGCATACGGCCGATAAACTGATAAACACTTTACCTACGTTTATCAAGGCGTTAACTGCGGTTTTTTATCTTCTCGGCGAACGGTATAAACACCTCAGTGTTTGGATTGATAAATCGATTGAGCATGCAAAAGCAAAGAGTCGCAGTTTAAGCAAACGTCAGAACGCGGGATTCATTAGATGAGGCCGAAATGCTGCATCGCTGTGACGGTGCCGTCGTGTGCGACATCATCAGTCACGTAGTCGGCGAGCGCCTTGACCTCGGGCATGGCGTTGCCCATGGCGACAGCCGTCTCGACCGCAGCGAGCATGCCCAGGTCGTTACCCGAATCGCCAAAGCCAAAGGTGCGCGCATTTCCCTCACGGCCCAGATACGCCAGCGCTCGCGCCACGCCCACGCCCTTGTCGATGCCCTTGGGACTCAGCTCGCGATTCTGGCCACCGGTGTTGCACAGCTCAAACTCGCGATCGATAAAGCCATCATCGTTGGCTACGCGAGCCAGGTCGCTCGCGACGATGCCTACCTTGCCCACGCGCAGACGGCCGTCGACGCGCATTTCCTCGGTGCTGTGCACCACAGAAGTGCCGATCAGAGACGACTGCTCAACACCCGCGGGTTCCAGGGCAAAAGTAGCCACGTTGGTCTCGAAAAAGGCTTCAATCCCTGCCGCGGCCATACGGCGTGCAAGCTCCTCAACAATGTCTTCGTCAAAGCAGTCCTCATACACCACGCGGCCCTCGACCTCGAGCGTGGCGCCCGCCATGGCAACGACGCCCGCGGGGTCGAGCGCACGCAAGCTATCGGCGATGAGCCACAGGGGGCGACCCGTGCAGATAAACGCCTTGTGTCCCGCGTCGCGCAGACGATGAAACGCCTCGACGACCGCCTGCGAGGGGCGAACCGCCGAAAAGTCCTTGTCGGTCATGTTGTCGGGATCGAACGACGTCAGCGTGCCGTCCACGTCAAAAAAGAGCACAGCGGGTTCGGGACACGCATCAATCATATGGGTTCCTTTCGAGGATAAGGGCAAACGAAGCATCCATTATATAATGGAGCGACGCAACCAGAGAGGTCACCCATGGAATTTTACGCAAGCTGCCCCGAAGGCTTTGAGTCCGCACTCGCCGATGAGCTTAAACGCCTCGGGCTTTCGCATGTTCGCCGGCTGAAGGGCCGCGCTACATTTGAGGGCGAGCTTGAGCAGGGCTATCGAGCGTGCCTGTGGTCGCGCCTGGCGAGCCGTGTGTTCGTGGTACTCGGGCGCTTTGAGGCGCAGGATGCCGATGAACTGTACGACAGCGTTTACGACATCGCCTGGGAGACCGTCATCCGCCCCGGCGCCACCATCGCCATCACCGCCCGCGGCGTGACCGAGCAGCTGCGCAACACGCGCTTCTCGGCCCTGCGCGCCAAGGACGCGCTGTGCGACCGTCTGGCCGAGCCCACGAGACGGAGCTACA
>URNK01000177.1 GCA_900549195.1 uncultured Collinsella sp. | reverse complement strand
CACGATGGCGCTTGAGCTGCGAGCGCGCGACCGAAACGGCAACGAGCTTGCGCGGAGCTTTGCCGGCGCACACGCGATCGAGTGCCTCGAGCGACAGCACAGCACCCAAGCGCAACGGATCGCACCCAAAGACACCAGCCACAGTATTATCCACCACGAGCAGCGCATGCGTCTCGCGAGCCGTGCGGCCCAAAGCGCGAAGGTCGGGCACACGCAGGCCAAACCCACCGATTGAGTTCACAAACCACCACAGGTGCGGCCCCTCGGCATCAAACGAAGCATCGAAGCCCTCGGACGCGGCAGCAAACGCATCGACGGACGGTGAGCCCACCAGCACAACATCGCAGCCATCAAAGCCGCGCGCAAACGCTTCAGCAAAGTCATCCGCAAAGACCACCAGGCGGTCACCGGGACGCACGATACCCAGCAGCGACAGAGCCGCCGGCACATGCGGGGCCGCAACAAGACGCGCCTCACGTGCGCTGGCCCTCAAAGTCCAAGCTTCTTCAATCTTCTGTACGCCCATACGGCACCGCCCCTTCAAAACAAAAACCCACGATGCGGGTGTTCCCCGCATCGTGGGCAACGGCTGCAGTATAGCGCCGATATACGACGAAACGCCTAGATATTGAGCGCGTGATAGGTCACGCTCGCACCCGGAGCGTCAACGGTCACACCATAGGTCTCGGGATAGATGCGCGTCGAGAACACGAGCGCGCCATCGTTCACAAACGCCTCGACCGACGAGACATCGCCAACAATGCGCACGTTACGAACCTCGTCGACGGGCTCCCAACGCACGGTGCGACCGCAGCCGGCAGAAGCGCGACCCTCATCGGTAAATCGCATCTCAAAGCGCGAGGGCAGTTCGCCCTCGGCGGGCACAAACGCCAGCTTCAGCTCGCCATCAACGGTCGCGGTAAATGCGCCGTCGACACCGTCGACAACAACGTCAAAGCAGGTATCGCCGGCAACCTCCAACGAGCCCTCCCCCACACGCACCGAGGCATAATGGCGCTCGATCTCTCGTGCCGGCTGCTGCAGCACCACGCCGCCGGCACCGGCTGTGAGCTCACGCGGCACCGTCATGCAGTGCTGCCAGCCGCACGCTACGGTGGGCGCGTTGTCATAGGTCGGCTCATCGGGCATGCCCATCCAACCGATCAGAATGTGGCGACCGTCCTCGGCCGTAAACTCCTGCGGAGCATAGAAGTCAAAACCGGCGTCCCACAGACGGAACTCGCCCAGATCATAGACGCCATCACCACCGGTAATGTCGCCCGTTACAGGCATGTAGCCCGCTGCATACACATTGCCGCGGTCCCAACGGTCGCCCTCGAGCCCCTGGGGAGAGAAAGACAGAAACCTTGCCGGCACGCCGCCATCCGCCTCAAGCTCCAGATACCCCGGGCACTCCCACATAAAGCCAAAGCGCTCGGGCGTAGACACGCGGCTCTCGAGCTCCCAACTCAGCATATCGGCCGAGCCATACACCAGGATCTCGCCCACATCGCGCCCGGCACCCTCGCCGTGCATGGCGCAAAATCGACTATCGACATGCGGCCCATCCACGCGACGACGCGCGCCCAGCACCATGTGATAACGCCCGTCCGCGTCATGCCACACCTTGGGATCGCGCACATGGCAGGTCAAATCCTCGGGATAATCCTCGGACGCCAGCACCACGCGCTTTTGGCTGAACTCCCGACCGGCAAGGCCATCAACGCTCTCGACATAAACAGTATCGGCGCGGCGGCCGGTATTGACGTAGTCGTACGTCCCGTCCGAATCGGAAAGCTTAACGTTGCCCGTATAAAGTACGCGAATGCGACCGTCCTCGGCAAGCGCGGAGCCCGAATACACGCCATGGCAATCGAACGGCTCGTCGGGCAGCAATGGGGCGCCAACGTAGTCCCACGTCATAAGATCGCGGCTCGTCGCATGGCCCCAGGTTTTAACGCCGCCCTCGACATCAAACGGCGCATACTGAAAATAGGCATGGAACACGCCGCCCGCCTGGCAGAGACCGTTGGGGTCGTTGAGCCAACCCGCCGGCGGCATAATATGGAAGTGCTGGCCATACACGCCATGACCGCACTCAGAGGCGGCAGCGTCAACAGCGGCAACCAACTTTGCAAGGTCGCGACCAAGTGCATTAGACATATCAAAGTCCTAACGGATCGAAAGTAACAAGGCACCAGAGATCGGCACCAGATACGGGAAACGCCCGCGAGCATACGACCCGCGGGCGCCCCTCAATCAAAAGCTCTTAGGCCTGCTCGGAAGCCTTGGGCTCGTCCTTGTACAGGACAAACGAGATAGCAAAGGAAACCAGCGCGGCGACCGCAAACATGATCGCGTACTGCACGGGCTGGGCCAGGCACAGCAGGATACCGAAGATACCGGTAACGCCCGTGCCGGAGGCAGCCAGCGAAGTGAGCGCGCAGACCAGGGCACCGCAACCGCCGCCGATGCAGCCGGCGATGAAGGGCTTAAAGAAGCGCAGGTTCACACCAAAGATGGCAGGCTCGGTAATGCCCATGAAGGCGGACAGGGCCGAAGGAAGCGCCAGGCCCTTGATCTTGGCATCGCGGGTCTTAAAGGCAACGGCGAGCGCGGCACCACCCTGAGCGATGTTGGCGGCACTGGCGATGGGTAGCCAATAGGTCACGCCATACTGAGCGAGCTGGCCCAGATCGATGGCGGTGTACATCTGGTGGATACCGGTAACGACCGTGGGGGCATAGAACAGGCCGACGATAAAGGAACCGATGCCGAAGGGCAGGGTCAGCAGGGTCTGGATCAGGCCGAGGATGGCGTTCTCGGCCCAGACAAAGATGGGGCCGACGGCAACGAGCGTCACGAGCACGGTCACGAACACGGAGACGAGCGGGGTCACAAAGAGGTCGAACATCTCGGGAACGATCTTGTGCAGGCGCTTCTCGAGAAAGGCCAGAATGGCGCAGGCGATGACGATCGGAATCACATGGCCCTGATAGCCGACCCACTCAAAGCTGTACACGCCGGGAATGACGGTGACCATGGTCTGCACGCCCTCGGAGGCAACCGTATAGGCGCTCTGCAGCGAGGAGTTGATGAACGCACCGCCGACAACGGCACCCAGATACGGGTTGGCGCCAAAGGCCTTAGCGGCGGAGTAACCGATCAGGATCTGCAGAATGCCAAAGGACGTGCCCGAGACCAAGTCGGCGATCTTATAAATAAAGTTATTGGTGTCGAGCGCGATAAAGCCGTTGGAGGCCATGAAGTTGAGGGCGCTCATAATGCCCAGCAGCAGGCCCGAAGCCACGATGGCGGGGATGATGGGAACAAAGACGTCGCCGAGCACCTTAATGGCACGCATAAAGATGTTCTGCTGCTGAGCCGCGGCCTCCTTTACCTCGGCCTTGGTGGCAGCCTCGACGCCGCTGAGCGCGATGAACTCTTCGTAGACCTTGTTGACGGTGCCAGTGCCAAAAATAATCTGGAGCTGGCCCTGGGCCTCAAAGACGCCCTTGGCGCCATCGACATTCTCGATGGCCTCCTTGTTAACCTTGGAATTATCGGCAATCACCAGGCGCAGACGCGTGGCGCAGTGCGCGGCCGAAACAACGTTGTCGGCGCCACCGATGTTGTCGAGCACCTCTTGGGCTGATTTGCGGTAGTCCATGACTTCCCTTTCCTCCAACGGGCGCATCTGCACCCGGCCATCTTTGACACTTACACTGTAATCGATTTCAGTTTCATATGACTGCAATCGTTTTCATATAACGGTGAACGGTAGGAAAA
>URNK01000176.1 GCA_900549195.1 uncultured Collinsella sp. | reverse complement strand
CGGCAGCGTCAGATGTGTATAAGAGACAGAGCGAAGAGAGCTTCGATGCCAAGGAAGGCATTGTATGCAACTCTCCACGCGAAGGCGTTACTCCCTATTGCGACCTCTCACTGAACGGGCTGACCATCAAGGAAGCGATTGCCGCTACCAAGAAATATGTGAAAGAGCATAACTTGGGACGTGTAAAGGTGAACTTCCGTCTGCGCGACTGGCTCATCAGCCGCCAGCGCTATTGGGGCAACCCCATCCCGGCCATCCACTGCGAGCACTGTGGCATCGTGCCTGTGCCCGAGGATCAGCTGCCGGTGACGCTGCCCGAGAACCTGGACCTGGGCGCCGGCGAGACCCTCGCCGAGTGCAAGGAGTTCTACGAGACTACCTGCCCGGTCTGCGGCCGACCGGCCAAGCGCGAGACCGATACCATGGACACCTTCACCTGCTCCAGCTGGTATTACCTGCGCTATACCGATCCGCACAACACCGAGCTGCCCTTCTCCCGTGAGGCCGCCGACCGTTGGATGCCCGTCGATAACTACATCGGCGGCATCGAGCACGCCATTCTGCACCTGCTCTACAGCCGCTTCTTTACCAAGGCACTGCGCGACCTGGGCCTGCTGAGCGTGGACGAGCCCTTCACCAACCTGCTGTGCCAGGGCATGGTCAAGGACGAGAACGGCGACACCATGTCCAAGTCCAAGGGCAATGTCGTGCCCCCGAGCTCGGTCATCGAGCCCTACGGTGCCGACACTATGCGTTTGGCGATCCTGTTTATCGCCCCGCCCGAGAAGGACTTCGACTGGGATCCCAAGGCCGTCGAGGGCGCCAACCGCTTTATCAAGCGCGCCTGGCGTATCGTTTGGCAGCTCGTCCAGTCCGGCGATGCCAACGTGGCCTTTGACAAGTCCGCACTCGACGAGGTTGCGATGAAGCTCTATCGCGAGCGTCACCGCACCATCGCCAAATGCACCGAGGACTTCGATCGCGGCCAGTTCAACACCGCCATCTCGGCCGTCATGGAGCTCGTCAACGCGGCGAGCGCCTACCTCAACGCCACCGAGGGTACCGCCCGCGACAAGGCGCTGTGCTACGGCGTGGCCAAGGATATCGTGAGCGTCCTTGCCCCCATCTGCCCGTTCTGGGCCGATGAGCTGTGGCACGAGGCCCTCGGCTGCGAGGGCAACGCCTACACCGCCGCCTGGCCCGAGTTCGACCTGGCCGAGTCCGTTGAGGACACGGTGCAGATCGTGGTCCAGGTGCTCGGTAAGGTCCGCGGCCGCGTCGACGTTGCCCGCGATGCCTCCAACGAGGAGATGCAGGCTGCCGCCGAGGCCGCCGTCGCCAAGTGGCTCGACGGCAAGACGGTCGTCAAGGCCATTTGCGTGCCCGGCAAGCTGGTCAACCTGGTGGTCAAGTAAGCGCTGCGCGCTTAGCTGACACATAAAAGACGAGGGGCGATCCGGTTGGGTCGTCCCTCGTTTTGCATGTACCTGCCCAGGTGCCTTCGGTCAATTGTCCTATTCTTATGGAGAAGCTGTGCGCACGCTGACCTGCAGGTTCGTACTGTGCTTGCACGTTTCCGCAGCTATTGGTATAGTTTGCTTGCAAATGAAGTTGTAATTGAAAGAAGTGGGGTTTCGGCCCCGCTTCTTTTTTGTATGGATGGAGGTGCCGCAATGGTCAAGACCAAGACCGAGCAGGCGATCATCGACGCGCTCGAGGCCGTCGCTCCCCAGCACGATGTCGACATCGTCGACGTTGAGCTCGTGGGTGCCACCAAGGCCCCCTGCGTGCGCGTGCGTATCGAGGGTGCCGAGGGTCAGAGCCTGTCGCTCAACGACGTCACGGCCAACACCAAGTGGGTCGGCGATGTGATTGAGGAGCTCGACCCCATCTCTTCGAGCTATACGCTCGAGGTGTCGAGCCCGGGTATGGCGCGTCCGCTGCGCCGCCCGTGCGACTTTGCCCGCTTTGTGGGCGAGAACTGTGAGCTCACCTCCACCGCCACCGAGGGCCGTCGCAAGTACGCCGGCAAGATTGCCGCCGCCACCGAGACGAACGTGACCCTCGAGCTCGAGGACGGCGAGTCCGTTACCCTCGATTTCTCTGATGTTAAAAAGTGCAAGTTGAAGCCCACCTACGACTTCAAGCCCGCGAAGGAAGGAAAGTAAGATGGCAGCATCCGACATGATGTCCGCCCTGATGGAGCTTTGCCAGGAGAAGCACATCGACCAGCTCTACCTGATCGACCGCCTGGAGCAGTCGCTTGCCAAGAGCTATGCCGAGATCCTGCATCTTGAGTGGGGCGCCAAGGTGACCATCGACCGCACCACCGGCAAGATCTACGTCTACCGCCTGGAGCCGATTGACGATTCCATGGACGAGGAGGGCAACTTCACCGAGTTCGAGGAGATCGACGTCACTCCCAAGAACACGAGCCGCATCGCTGCCCAGCACGCTAAGGCCGAGATCAACGCCATCGTGCGCAACTCCGCCCGCGAGCAGATCTACGAGGAGTTCTCCGGCCGCATCGGTGACCTCATCAGCGGTACCGTGCTGCAGTCCACGCCCGACTTTACGATCGTTAAGATCCGCGAGGGCGTCGAGGCCGAGCTGCCGCACTTCGACCAGCGCCGTTACGAGAATGAGCGCAACGAGCGTCCGATGGGCGAGCGCTACCTGCACAACCAGCACATCAAGGCCGTGATCATCGACGTTCGCGACCCTAACTCCAACCTGCAGCCGGTTCGCGGCGAGCACAGCCGTCCGCCGATTGTCATCTCCCGTACCCACCCCGAGCTCATGCGTCGTCTGTTTGAGCAGGAGGTGCCCGAGATCTATGAGGGCACCGTCCAGATCAAGTCGATCGCCCGCGAGCCCGGCCAGCGCTCCAAGGTCGCCGTCCACTCGCTCGACGACCGTCTGGATCCCGTGGGCGCCTGCGTCGGCCCCAAGGGCAGCCGTGTTCGCGCTGTCGTGGGCGAACTCCGTGGTGAGCGCGTCGACGTCATCCTGTGGGATGCCGATCCTGCCGTCTACGTCGCTAACGCCCTGTCGCCCGCTAAGGTCACCCGCGTCCTCATCGACGAGGAGAAGGCCTACGCCGGCGTCATCGTGCCCGACGACCAGCTGTCCCTCGCCATCGGCAAGGAGGGCCAGAACGCCCGCCTCGCCGCGCGCCTGACCGGCTGGCACATCGACATCAAGTCCGAGACGCTTGCCGCCGACATCCTCAAGAACGTTCCCGTTCACGAGGAGCCCGCCGCCGACCTGATCGGTGACGAGGAGGACGAGGACGTCCGCCGCTGCGAGTACGTGTCCGAGGACGGCATCCAGTGCCGCAACCAGGCTCGTCCCGGCTCCCGTTTCTGCGGTGTCCACGACACCGACGCCTTCGATGATGCGGAGGACCTGATCTAGCGCGCGGTTGCGCCGGGCGGGTCCCGGCGCGTCTCCCACGCTCGTTCAGTCTCTAGGCACCCAAGGTGCCAGAAAGGGTAGGTGAAGCCATATGGCAAAAGTCCGTGTGTCCACCCTGGCCAAAGAGTTCGGCATGACCTCCAAGGAACTGATGGGTCATCTCGCCGATATGAAGATTCCCGCTAAGTCCGCTTCCTCCACCTTGGAGGACGCCTATGTCGCCATGGTCCGCAAGCAGCTCGCCTCGGTGATCGAGGCCCGCGCCCAGGAAGTCGAGGCCGCCAAGCAGGCCGAGGAGCAGGCAGCTGCCGCCGAGGAGGCCGCTCGCGCCGCCGAGGCCGAGCGCGAGCGCATCGCCGACCGTCAGGTAACCGGTGTATTCAGTGGTTCCTACGCTATTCTGTCTCTTATACACATCTGACGCTGCCGACGACT
>URNK01000175.1 GCA_900549195.1 uncultured Collinsella sp. | reverse complement strand
CGAGATGAGCGCTAGTCTCGTGGGCTCGGAGATGTGTATAAGAGACAGGCGTATTTCTATTACTTTATGCAGTAAGGCCACTTTATTGTGTGAAAGTAATGTTTCCGTTCTGTTACAGGCGTCCCTTCCCTGAATAAAACGGCCTCACCGGTCGCGCTTTATGCGCACTTAGGCGGCGATGTACTTGCCGTCCTGGATCACATAGGCCGTAGCGGGCTTTTCGACCTGGCCCTCGTCATTCCACGTCAGCTCGTCTGTCGGGCCCTCGATCTTGATCTTGCGCATGGCCTTGGCAAGGTCGCCGGCAATGTCGGCACCGTCGGCCGTAATGTCAATCCCCGCCTTGTCGATGGCCTCGACAATGGCGTGGACGCAATCGTAGGCGTCGGCGGCAAACTGGTTGGGTGTCTCGTCGTAGGCATCCTTATAGGCTTTGACGAAGTCGGCATTCTTCTCATCGTCAGCCGAAAACGGGGTCATGAGCAGTACGCCCTCGGCAAGAGAGGTATCGAAGCCTTCCACAGAGAGTAGGCCGTCCATGCCGTCGGTACCCATGAGCGTCATGTCGTAGCCCATGTCCTTGGCGTTCTTGAGCAAAACGGACGCCGGCGTGTAGTAGATCGGCGCAAAGATGAGCGTGGCGCCGGCCTCCTTGGCCTTGGTGAGCTGGTTGGTAAAGCTCGTGGAGGAATCGTCCTTAAAGGTCTCGGTATCGACGATATCAAGTTTGGACTCCTTGGCCTGCTCGGCAAAGGCATCGGCAACACCCGAGCTGTACGTATCGCCGGAGTTGTAGAACAGGGCGATCTTGGCGTCCGCGTACTTCTCGGCCAAGAACTTCGCGGCGCTGGCGCCCATGGTGGGATCGGTGAAGCAAACCTGAAAGACCGTGGTCTTATCCTTGGTGACGTCGAGAGACGAGGCCGAGGGCGTGACCATGAGCATGTCGTCGGCAATCTCGCCCGAGACAGCGACGGCAGCACCGGTGGTGACCGGACCGACGAGCGCCTGCATGCCCCAGTCACACAGGGTATTGAAGGCGTTGATAGCCTTCTCGCCGTCAGCGACGTCATCCTCGGACTTAAGCGAGAGTTTGAGGTCCTTGGTCGAGAAATCCTTGGCGGCGAGCTTGGCACCCTTCTCGGCCGAAACGCCATAGGTTGCCGCGGCGCCGGTCAGAGGGCCGATGACACCGATCTTGAAGGTCTTGCCGTCATCGGCGGAGCCGCCGTCCGAGCCACCCGACGAGCAACCAGCGAGCGCCGCGGTGCCACCGAGCGCCGCGGCGCCAGCCAAGAAACTCCTGCGGTTAAGTACGTTGTTGATGCTAAACATGGTGTCCCCCTTTTCGCTGGCCGCGGTGCGGCCGTCTTGCGGTACAGGGCAAACCTTATGGTGCAAACGTTGACAGTTTGTTACGGAGTTCCGTTTGTAGCGAGCATGTTTCCAATGTTTCCGCAGCGTTTCGGGGGTGCCGTTTTGTGCGACTCCTGTTGCCTGGCGAGCATGCGCCCTCGGTTCACGCTAGAATGCACTCAACCTTTAAGCGGTTAATCCATCCATAAGATGCACGAAGGAGCTATCTATGAGCGAACCCCTGCGCACCGTGAACGTCGGTCTGATCGGTCTTGGAACCGTCGGCGGCGGCGTGGCCCGTCTGATCAAGAGCCACCACGATGAGTACCTGGCCGCCTACGGCATCGACCTTAAGCTGACCCGCGCCTGCGCGCTTGCCTGGGAGCAGGCCGAAGCTGTCGGTATTGAGCGCGAGGCCTTTACGAGCGACTGGCACGACGTCGTCACCGACCCCGCCGTCGACATCGCCGTCGAGCTGATCGGCGGCGAGCATCCCGCAACCGAGATCTTTACCACTGCCTTCGAGAACGGCAAGCACGTCGTCTCTGCCAACAAGGCCCTGCTGGGCCGTCATGTCGAGACGCTCGCCGAGAAGGCGCGCGCATGCGGCGTGCAGATTAAGTGCGAGGCCAGCTGCGGCGGCGGCATCCCCATCGTGAGCACGCTCGAGCACGACTTGGTGGGCAACAAGATCCTGACCATCGCCGGCATTCTCAACGGTACCACCAACTATATCCTGTCGCGCATGGACGCCGAGGGCGCCGATTACGCCGACGTGCTTGCCGACGCCCAGGCCAAGGGCTACGCCGAGGCCGACCCGTCCGCCGACGTCGACGGCTTCGACGCCGCCAGCAAGACGGCCATCCTCGCCTCCATCGGCTTTGGCACCCGCGTGACCACCGACGATGTGTACCAGCAGGGTATTCGCACCATCGGCGCCGAGGACATCGCCCAGGCCCGCGAGCTCGGCTACACCATCAAGCTACTCGGCATCGCCCGCAACACCGACGTCGGCGTCGACGTCCGCGTGCATCCCACACTGATCCCCGCCGACCACATGCTTGCCAAGGTCAACGGCGCCATGAACGCTGTCTACGTGGTAGGCGACGCCGTGGGCGAGACCATGTTCTACGGTGCCGGCGCAGGCTCCTTCCCCACCGCGAGCGCCGTCGTGGGCGATATCCTGTCGCTCTCCGAGCAGATCAGCCGCGGCGTGGCTCCGCTGCCCGAGATTGAGCCCTATGGTCACAACCTCGCCTTTAAGCCCATGGACGAGCTCCAGACCAAGTACTATGTGCGCCTGAAGGTCGCCGACCGCGTGGGCGCCCTGTCCGAGACGGTCGATATCTTTGCCAAGCACAACATCTCGATCTCGCTCATCAACCAGGTCGAGGACGGCAAGTCGGGCGTCAGCGATGCCTGCTCGGTCATCTTCCTGACGCACCGCGCGCTCGAGAAGGACGTCCAGGCTGCCGCCGCCGAGCTTGCCAGCGTCGACTGCGTGGCCGAAGTCGCCAACGTCCTGCGCATCGAGGACGTCGAGGCCTGGACCGAAGGCGTCATGGCCAACTAGTCCACTACTTCGAACCTCAACGGAGCTCAACGCAAAAGGCGCGCTGCCTGCATCAACCGCAGGCAGCGCGCCTTCTTCTGTTTGAAGTGGAAGCCGTGTCCCAAAATTCCGGCTCAGACCGAGACGCAACTTCCCTCAGGGCCATGCTTCGGAAAGTGCGCCCCGTTTTGAACGCCGATTCTGGGACGCACTTTCCGCAACGAGCCTCTCGCGGAAAGCGCGTCCCACTCTGGGCGCCAATTCCGGGATGCATTTTCCGCAGCGGCGTTGGCTACCTGCCGTCGTCGTCCTGGGCTTCATCGCGCGCGTAGAGCTCCAGCATGCGGCGGCGGTATTCGTGCACGGCGAGCTTGGCGCGCTCCAGGCGGCGGCGCTCACGCGGAGTCAGCTTGGACGGGTCGACCTCGTCTCCATAGGTCTTATCGGCAAGTAGGTGCGCCGCGTCCACGATGCGGGCATCGATGTGGCCGCTCGCCGCCTCGGCGGAAAGACGCTCGGCAATCGTATCGAGCGTAGGCAGGCCCTCGAATACGCGACCATGGCCATGCGAGGTCAACAGCTCGTGCTCGCGTGCGAGCAGGCTCGCCAAATCGTGATGGGCGCGCAGGATGTCGAGCGCATCGGATGGATGCTCGGCAACCTCCGCCACGGCAGCGACCGGTGCGGCGTCGACCACGCGGTAGAAGAGCTGCGCAAGCAATGGCATCAAGAACACCGTGATGGCACCGGCGGCAACCATGACCGACGCAATATCTTGCGACAGCGCGCCCGCGTTGACGGCAACGCTCGTCACGGCAACGATGATCGGCAGGGCCGTGGTGCAGTACAGGGCCACGGTAATGCGACCATACGCCGACACATCGCGCGTCGCAGGACAAATGCTCATAGAGATGAGAATGGGAACGGCACGAATAATCAACAACGCCACGATAAAGCCCACGAGCAGACCTG
>URNK01000174.1 GCA_900549195.1 uncultured Collinsella sp. | reverse complement strand
CGAGATGAGCGCTAGTCTCGTGGGCTCGGAGATGTGTATAAGAGACAGCCAATGCCCCGCGCAATATCGTCGAGCGCTGGGTCGGTGCGATCAATGCCCCAGAGCTCCGCCAAGGCGACAATGACCGCGGCCGCATCCGTCGAGGGGCCGCCCAAGCCAGCGCACAATGGAATGCGCTTCTCATTCGTCACGCAGATGTTTGCCTCGCGACCATAATGCTCGGCCATAGCAACCGCAGCCCGATACGCCGTATTCTTTTGCATGGGAAAATCTGATGCTGGAACCATCTGGACGGTCAGCGCCTGCGCCGGCGTGACCGTCACGGTATCGGAAAGACCGACGGCTGCCATCAGGGAATCGACCCTGTGGTAGCCGCGGTCATCGCGCTCGGTATGAACCCCCAGGTAGAGGTTAATCTTTGCCGGCGCGGAAAGAGTCAGGGACCGATCGGTCACCGTTAATGCTCCTCGAGCTGATTGCCGAGCGGGGTAAAGATGTGCTCGCCGCTCTCGGGGTCGAACAGCTCGACCTGACCGGTGAGGACATCGATATACTGGTAGGACTGACGCGACTTGCGGCCGCGACGCTCGTCAACCTCGACGATAAAGACGGCGGGGTGGACGCTCTTGATGGTGCCCATGCGCTCGACGACGCGGGTACGGCCCATGTTGGCCTTCACCTTGACGCGATCGCCCACCATATCGGTCAGCTTCTCGTGGATGTCGTCGACGTGATTGACTTCCATCTCTTCCATGAACAGGGCCTCCAGAAGGTGCAATTCAAAAAGGGGATAATACCCCTAAGATAGACAAAACTCTAATACTATAGCACCCTGTTGTGGCCATACGCAAGTAGCTAAATAAGCCCCGTCCCAAATACGTACCAGACGACAACCTCGCATGACCAGTTGTTACGCGGTTTGGTAAAACCGCGTAACCTAAAGGTTGTCGGTGTCCAAGACGATGGTGAATGGGCCGTCGTTGACCAGGTCGACCTTCATGTCGGCGCCAAAGATACCGTGCGCCACATGCTCAACGTCCTCGTGCACAAGCGTCAGGAAGTACTCGTAGAGCTCGTTGGCAACATCGGGTGCGCCGGCATCCGTAAACGACGGACGGCGACCGTGGCGGCAGTCGGCGAACAGCGTGAACTGCGACACCACGAGCACCTCGCCGTCGACATCGGCAAGTGCCAGATTGGTCTTGCCGTTCTCGTCCTCGTTGATACGCAGCCCGCGGAGCTTGCCCCACAGCTTGTCGGCCTCGGCACGCGTATCGCCATGGCCCACACCCAGCAGCACCAGGTAGCCGCGTCCAATGCGGCCCACGCACTCGCCGTCGACCGTCACGCCGGCGTTGAGCACGCGCTGCACCACCGCACGCATGGCCTACTCCTCGCCCGTCAGCTTGGCGGACAGATGCTCGAGCGCGTGGAAACGATGGCTGATGGCGTTCTTCTCGTCAGCCGTCAGCTCGGCCATGGTCTTGCCCGGCGTGTCGACCGGCAGGAACAGCGGGTCATAGCCAAAACCATGGTCGCCGCGGCCCTCGTGCGCGATAACGCCCTCGCAGGCGCCCTCGCCATAGGTAACCAGACCGTCCGTGTCGATGAGCGCGACGACGCTCATAAAGCGCGCGGTGCGGTCCTCATCTGCCACGCCTTCCAGGTTAACGAGAAGCTTGGCGTTGTTGGCGGCATCGTCGCCGTGCACGCCCGCATAGCGCGCGCTATACACACCGGGCTCACCGTCCAGCGCGTCGACGACCAAGCCCGAATCGTCGGCAATGGCCATAAGGCCCGTCTCCTCAACCGCGGCTTGGGCCTTGATGATGGCGTTCTCCAAAAACGTCGTGCCGTTTTCCTCGGGATCCTCAAAATCACCCAGCTGGCCGAGCGCCACAAAGCGCACCTCGGGCATGACCTTGCCCAAAATGGCCTCGATCTCGGTGAGCTTATGGGCGTTGCCCGTTGCCACGACGATGGTCGCCGCCGGGTCGAGGGTGTCGATGTCAATCTTCTCAAGTGCCATGACTGGCCTCCTTGTCTCTATAGCAAGCCGCGTGAGGGGCGTTTGGGCACTTGACCTCTCCCCTCTCAGGCGATCGGACCTTTCAACGCAGCATTTCAGCAGATAAAACCTACCAAAATAAACCTGTCCCTTTTGGCAGGTTAGGCGATGGCTTGGCGCTGAAGCTCGATGAGCTCGGCGATACCCTTGTCGCCCAGGTCGAGCAGGGCGTTGAGGCGTTTGCGGTCAAAGGGCGCCTGCTCGCCAGTGCCCTGGAGCTCGATCATCTCGCCGGTATCGGTGGCGACAAGGTTCATGTCGACCTCGGCGTGACTGTCCTCGGAATAATCCAGGTCGAGCAGGGTGTTGCCGTCGACAACGCCCATGGAAATCGCGGCGACCTGGCCCGTGAGCGGGATGCGCTCGAGCTTACCCGCCTCGACCCACATGGCAAGGGCGTCGTGCAGTGCCACCCAGGCGCCGGTAATGCTCGCCGTTCGCGTGCCGCCGTCTGCCTGAATCACGTCGCAGTCGACGGTGACGGTGTACTCGCCGAGCGCCTTCATGTTGACGACGGTACGCAGGCTGCGGCCGATGAGGCGCTCGATCTCCATGGAGCGACCCTTGCGGTTGGCATGCTCGCGCTTGCAGCGCTTGCCGGTCGATGCCGGCAGCATGGCGTACTCCGCCGTTACCCAACCGGCCTTGGCGCCCTTGCGCCAGCCCGGCACGCCCTCCTCAATTGTGGCGGCGCACAGCACGCGCGTATCGCCAAACTCGGCCAGGCACGAACCATGGGCGTGCTTCATGACGCCGCGGGTAAGCTTGATGGGGCGCAGCTCATCGGCGGCGCGGCCGTTGGCGCGATTGGCCTGCATATACTCCATGGAAAAATCCTTTCGGCAAAAGGTGAACGTGAGCTTTTGGTCGGTGACCTTTTATCTATTTCAGCTCATCGATATCGATATGTTCGATGCTCTTGAGCGGCTGACCAAAGATAAAGCTGCCCGCCACCGCAAACTCGGCAATGTTATCGGCCGTCGTTGCAAAACGATGCTGCGGCTCGGCTGCGTCGCCCGCCAGCTGCTCGCGGCGCGTGAGAATATCGGTCAGCTCACGCGTGGTCTCCTCGGCGGAGCTCACCACGCGCACTCCGGGACCCAGTGCATGGCGAATAGGCCCCACGAGCAGCGGAAAATGCGTGCAGCCGAGCACCACGGTATCGATGCCGTGGTCGCGCAGCGGTTCAACCGTGGCACCGACCAGCGCGCGTACGGCAGGCGTATCAAAGATGTCCTCGTTCTCGAGCCACTGCTCTTGCAGATGCGCACCCGAGGCGAGCTCGTGCTCAACGACCTCGACAAAACTCGAGGCAGGGCAGCCGTATACGTCGACGCCGGCATCCAGGTCCTGAATGGCACGCGTGTAAGCACCTGAGCGAATGGTGAGGTTGGTGGCGAGCACGCCCACCCGGCGCGTGCGGGTGCTGTTGATTGCCGCGCGTGCGCCCGGTGCGATCACACCGATGACGGGGACGTCGAGCACCTGCTGGGCCAAACGCAAGGCCGCAGCGGTCGCCGTATTGCAGGCGATGACCATGATCTTGACGTCGTGCTTCGACAGCCAGCGGCCCGCCTGCAGTGCAAACGAGCGCACCTCGTCCTCGGTGCGGGTGCCGTAGGGGCAGCGCTTGGTGTCGCCAAAGTAGTAGACGGACTCGTGCGGCAACGCCGTTGCGATGGCGCGTGCAACCGTCAGACCGCCCAGACCAGAATCGAACACGCCAATCGGGCGCGTGTCGCCTGCCGGATTCTCGATATCGGACATTACCTCACCAGATTCTCTCTCGAAAAGATATGGCTCAGCGCGATAGGAC
>URNK01000173.1 GCA_900549195.1 uncultured Collinsella sp. | reverse complement strand
CCATTCCGCGGGCCGCAGCCTTCCAATCCCATACCCCTGCGGCCCGCTCCCCGATTCCTCCGGCCGGGCAAAACCACCAGTCCCATTCCGGTTTTGCCTGGCATTCCCTACATGACTGGTCGAGCAGCCGGTTTTGGAATTGCTTGAACCCCAAGCAGTGCCTCCGATAACCAATCCAAAATCGGCTCCTGACCAGCACATTTGGCAATCACGCGCCCATGCGCGCCACACATCGAAAGGAACATCATGTTCGATCAGTTCTACACCACGCTTGAGTCCCTGGGCATCGTGCCGGTCGTTGTGCTCGACAAGGTCGAGGACGCCGCTCCGCTCGCCCACGCCCTTATGGCAGCTGGCATGAAGTCCGCCGAGGTCACCTTCCGCACCGCCTGCGCCGCCGAGTGCATCGCCGCTATGGCCGAGGCCGAGCCCGAGATGTGCGTTGGCGCCGGCACTGTCCTGACCGTCGAGCAGGTTGAGCAGGCCCGCGCCGCCGGTGCCAAGTTCATCGTCTCCCCGGGTTACAACGAGGACGTCGTGAAGCACTGCATCGACATCGACCTGCCCGTCCTTCCCGGCACCGTGACCCCCTCCGAGGTCACCGCAGCCGAGAACCTGGGCCTCAAGGTCACCAAGTTCTTCCCCGCGTCCCAGTATGGCGGCCTGAACACCATCAAGGCCCTCGCCGCTCCGTTTGTCGGTCACCGCTTTATGCCTACCGGCGGCGTGAGCACCGCCAACGTCGAGGAGTACCTGAGCTCCTCCGCCATCATCGCCTGCGGTGGCACCTGGATGGTCAAGCCGGCCCTGTTTGCCGACGGCGACTTCTCCAAGGTCGAGCAGATCGCCCACGAGGCCATGGACGTCGTCAAGAAGGTCCGCGGCTAGGTTTAGCTCTCTATCGTGAAAGGGGGCGTGCCCTAAACCTCGCCCCCTTTCTTTTAAAGCGGCTCGGAAGCGCGCCGTTTCCGTCACGAACAAGAACCAAAACCGTCTTGTATGCTGATAGAACGTGACGGAAGCGACACGCCCCCGAGCCGCTTTGCCTACTCGGCTGGCAACCGCGCCCAGTTGAGCCACATCGACAAAAACCGAGCCATCAAAACAGCTGCGGCGCCGTCTGGAGGAATGGACCCTTGCTTCCGGTCTTTTCCTCCAAGCGGTGCCGCAGCTTTGTGCCCCGGTTACGCCCCAACGCAGTTGCGGTGAAATAGGGACTGTTTGCGCCACCTAGGCCGCAAAACAGTCCCTATTTCACCGCAACTTATATGGGGATTGATTAGATGAACGAGTCTTTGGACAGCTCAAAATAGTCGGGATGCAAGGCGATAACCGGACCTTGCTCTTCGGGCATCAGGTGCAGGTGTGTCTCTGCCAGATAGCTCGCCGCGTCGGTATCGCCCCTCTTAATGGCCTCGAGAATCCGGCGATGCTGCCGACGAATCGGCTCCCAATCCAAATCCTGCGACACCATACGCAACCAGTTATATCGCTCAAAATGCGTGTTGATGCTCTTCATCCAATCCCACAACATGTGACGACCGGCAATCTCAAAACATGTCTCATGGAACAGGTTATCCAGGTCAAAGAAACGGCGAGTTTCGCCATGGTCGAGCGACTCGGACTCGGTAAGAATCTGCTCGAGCCGCTGCTTTTGCTCGGGCGAGGCGGCCGAACAGCATTTAATAAGCACGCTTCTCTCGAGCTTCTCGCGCAAGAAACAAGCATTCTCGGCGCGTTCCATGCTGATCTTAGAAACGTAGGTGCCGCTTTTGGGACGCGTTTCCACCAGCTCCTGCTCGCGCAGGCGCACAAAGGACTCGCGAATGGGCGTGCGCCCGATTCCCGTCTCCTTTTCCAGACCAATCGCCGAAAGGCGCGTGCCGGGCTTGAGCTCGGCATAGATAATCTTGGAGCGTAATGCGTTGTATGCCTGATCTTGCAGGCTCTGATAATGCTGGTGCTGTTCCATAAAGCCCTCGGATAAACCCTCGGTTAATCGAATACCACCATGCAATACTATCGCATCCCCCGCCCCCCTCATAAGTTGCGGTGGAATAGTTCCTGCTCAAAGCCTTCAGCAGCAAAAACAGGAACTATTCCACCGCAACTTCCAACAGTCTTTTTGGGACGTGGCTTTTTGGCTACCCTGAGCCGCAGGTCGGCCCCTTGCCACAAAAGGGGCCCATCTACTACGTTAACGCGGAGAGCCCAGACCATGCTGAAAAGTGCGAAAACAAAACCGCAGGTAGACAGCTTGTCGATTTTCGAAAAAGCCGACTATGGTTGACCCCTGCGGCTTAAACGTAGTAGATAGGCCCTTTTCGTGGCGCAGCACTACTGCACCCCAAATTGGCACCCCGAGCCCTCGTGAGTTGCCAACAAGCTGTTCGCCCAGCGCTTTATCCGCGCGGCATTTGAAAAATAGCACCACCGCAAAACCCGCGAGTAGCGCTTACTTTGCTATATCTCACTATACTTTGCTATATCTTGCTATACTTTGCTATATCTTGCTATATCTTGAGCAAAGGTGGCTCACATGCAAACAAACCCTTTTAAGCCCACAGCAGGTAAAACACCTCCCACGATTATCGGCCGCGAAGATGTGCTCGAAGAATTCAATGAGGGCCTCGTCAACGGGCCTGGTGCCCCTGGGCGCCTAATGCGCATAGCCGGCGTCCGTGGAACGGGCAAGACGGTCCTCCTTGACGAGTGCTCACGTTTGGCGCAAAGCCGTGGCTGGACGGTCATAAAAGAGGTCGCAACCGAGGGACTTTGCCAGCGCATTCTCGAACAGCTGCAGCCCAAATTCCAGGCCAAACACGCCAGATTTGAGCCCACCGTAGCTGGCATATCCATCGGCAGCATAGATATTGAGCGAATCGGCCCATCGCTACGCGACGCCATGAGACAGACAATATCCAAGAATGGAAATGGCCTGCTCATCACTCTCGACGAAGTTCAAGACGCAGAGCTCGATGAGGTCCGAACGCTCTCCATTGCGATTCAGCAGGTTATCGGCGAAGACCTTGATATCGCCTTTGTTTTTGCTGGGCTGCCTTCGATGATTGAAAGCATCATCAACGGAAAGACACTTACGTTTTTGCGCCGTGCCCTCCCCTTTGATCTGAAGGCTGTGGCAGTAACCGAAGTGTCGTACTCCCTCGAGGAAACCATTGAAGCGTCTGGCATGGAGTTGCAGCCAGGTATTGCCGGCCAACTTGCCGAGGCAACGCAAGGCTATCCTTTCATGATCCAACTCGTTGGATACTACGCATGGCAGTTGGCAAGACGCGCACATACAGCGATTATTGGAGAAGAAGAAGCCGAGCGCGGCATTGCAACGGCACGCGAACGCTTCTGCGCCATGGTGATTGAGCCCGCGCTGCAGCGCATTCCGCCCACGTGCATCGCTTATCTGCTGAGCATGGCGTCTTTGGGGCAGACGAGCTCGACCAGCATGGTTGCCGATGCCCTAAACAAAACGCCTCAACAGGTGAGCTCCGTCCGCAGCCGCCTGTTAAGAGAATCGATTATCGAGGCTCCTTCGTACGGCAAGGTCTCATTTGCCATCCCCTACATGCGCGACTACCTCTGCGAACACAAAGCCGAACTGGAAGTTGAACTGTAGAAACGGCAACTGTCCTGCAAGACGAAAACCGTTTTCGTACGGATTTAAAGCAGACGTAAACGGTTTTCGTCTTGATTTGCGTACGGAATTAAGACGTAAATTGCGCTTTCGTACGCTTATTACCAGACGCAAATTGTTTTCGTCCGGCCATGCGTCCCCAATCTAGACGAAAAGAGCCCCGAGCTCGTATTGAACTGCATCCCAATTCTTGGACGGGCGCCGATGCCCTGATTGGAGTGGGAAGGATAAACTGGACTTTCTTTTAAGGATCCTCAAGCGTATTG
>URNK01000172.1 GCA_900549195.1 uncultured Collinsella sp. | reverse complement strand
CGAGATGAGCGCTAGTCTCGTGGGCTCGGAGATGTGTATAAGAGACAGCTCCTTAACCGTGGGGTTGACGCCCGAGTTGAGGCCGTCGTGCTTTTGGACGAAACGAGCCGTCTGCTGGAACGGAATCGAGAGGATTTCGCGCTTGGAACCGGGCGTAATGTCGTGCGCCGGCATAAAGACCTTGGTGAAGTACATATTAGAGGCAAGGCAGAGCGCGAGCACCGCGAGAACGCCAACCCAGCGGAAACGCGGGATGGCGCCCGAAGGCGCAGCACCAGTCCGCTTGGCTGCACGACGAGCCACATGCACGTCCCATACGCAAAACGCCGCCGCGATTACGCATGCCGCCAGGGGAAACACCAGACCTCCATTGCGCAGAAACGTGGAAACCATGGCACCCAGAGCGAGCAGCAGCCAGTCGTGGCGCGCAAAGAGCACGGGGGCTTTCTCGCCCGCTCGCTCGACATTGGCATCACGACGGGGCAAGCCACACGCAACGAGCTTGACGGTCTGTACCAGCAGCACCAAGAACGCGTCGGCAAAGAGAACGTCTTTGGTGAGCAGCGCCGCGTAGTTAGAGAACATCGGCATAAACGCAAAGAACAGCAGAATCGCACCGCGAACCGGCAGGCTCACGCCCAGTTTGCGCAGCGACGAAATGGAATAGGCCATGCAGGCGGCCGTGATGACGAACTGAGCACAGGTATAGATGATGAGGCCCGCGTTAGCGCTGTTGAACAGCGAAAGCCCCAGCTGAACGCACGAACCGATAATAGCCGTGTGCACTACGGGATGATGCCCGTTGAGCAGCACGTTGGGGTTGAGTAGGCGCAGGTAGTCGCTCGTGCCGTTGGGATAGTTGAACCACTGGCGAATCTGCGCGCCCGTATCTCCCATAAAAAGGCCAGGCAGCGAAGCGATGAGCGTGGGCGCCCAGGCGATCATAAGCACCAGGAAGGGCCCGGCAAAGGGATGGACCGAGAGCACGGCGTGAGTCACACGCCATACGCGGCCAAAGTGCGCCTCGGAAAACGGAATGCGCCGAGAGCTCAGCCAATCTAGACACTCAAAGGCAAGGTAGAAGGCAACGACCGCCAAGAGCATCCAGCCCGCGCCGCCAATCCAGGCGCAGATGATGCGGGCTTTGTCGCCAAGGACAATCTCGGCCGAATCGGTGAGGTCGTAGCTGCGGCCAAACACCATGCAGACGGCAAAGAACAGCGACGGAAGGATCACCGAGGGACGCCAAGCGTCGCCGCGGCCAAAGAACACGTAGCGAAACGGCAGCGTGAGCAGGCAGGCAAGCGCAAGCAGCATGACCGCGTCGGTATGGCCGGCAAACGAGAGGAGCACCTCGTAGCACACGTACAGCATGCCCGAGGCTTTGGGGTCAATCGCCAAGACTGCGTTGCTCGACACCGGGGCGGGATCGATGGAAAACGCCGTGGTCGCCAACAGCGCGAGCAAAAATGCGATGAGCGTCTGCTTGGCGGGGTAGCGCTTAAACCAGACGATGCGGGCAGCGTCGCGCGCAGCCGTTGTGGAGAGGTCGGGATCCTTCACAGTCCGAAAGCCTTTCTAGAAACCTATCAAACTCGGCAAGACCACCACAAAGGTGCCTGTCCCCTTTGTGGTGGTCTTGGTTAGGCGTCGAGGTAGATGCGCTGGGGGCGATTGCGGTGTCGGGCGAAGATGATGAGCGCTAGGCCGGCGATCACGAGCGGCAAGCTCAGCAGCTGACCCATGGTGATGACGCCTCCCAGCAGATAACCCAGCTGGGCATCGGGCACGCGCACGAACTCAACGAGAAAGCGGACGATGCCGTACCCCATCACGAACACGCCCATAAATGTACCCTGGGGCAGCAGCGGCTTTTTGCGGCTGAGCACCTGCAAAATACAGAAGAGCACGATGCCCTCTAGGAATGCCTCATAGAGCTGGGAAGGATGACGCGGCATATCGCCCGCGGTGCCGCCAAAGACCACACCCCAGGGCAGATCGGTCGGCTTACCCCACAGCTCACCGTTGACGAAATTGGCACAACGGCCCAGGCACAGGGCCAGCGGGGCGCCGATCACGGCAAGGTCGGCGACGGTCCATGCATCAAGCTTGTACATGCGGCACACGATGATGCCGCCCAAGATGCCGCCCACCAGGCCACCGTGGAAGCTCATGCCGCCCTCGTTGGTGGCAAAGATCTCGAGCGGGTGAGTCCAATAGTAGCCATCGCCGTAAAAGACGACGTAGAACAGGCGCGCGCCGATGATGAGGCCAAAGACCGCGCCGACCACGACGCTCGTCAGGTCATCGATCGTGATGTCGAAGCCCCAACGACGCTGCGTGCGGTACATAACGACCGCCGTGAGCAGAGCGCCGACCACATAGGCCAGACCGTACCAGTAGATCGTGATGGGGCCCGCCGAGATCGCAACGGGGTCAAGCATATGGTAGAGGTCGTTGAGCATATCGATCCCCTGCTCCCTACATACAAATGCGGCCGCGGGCCTTGTGCTCGCAGCCGCATATCTGGGCGTAACGTCTATGCGGAGCGTACCGTCCGCAGCTTTCGCATCTTAGAACGGCGCGTACTCGTCGTACAGGTCCTCGGCCTCGCCGGAAGCATTGACCTGCTCAACGCGGGTAACGCCGGGCACGTGCTCCTTCAGGATGCGCTCGATACCCATGGAAAGAGTTAGCGAGCTCATGGGGCAGCCGGCGCAGGCGCCCTGCAGCTCCAGCTTGACGACGCCCTCGTCGTCGACGCCCACATACTCCATATCGCCGCCGTCGGCCTGCAGGTTGGGGCGAATCTCTTCAAGAACCTTCTTAAGCAGCTCTTCGTTAACAGCCACAGGGGCTCCTTTCTCACAATAACGCGGGCACGCCCGCGGACAGAAGCTATGTTACTACAGCCATGTACCCGCTCACGAGCCGTCCATGCGCGCAGACGCGACTTTCACGAGTAGTCAATTTGGGACGGGGCTCTTTTGGCTGTTTTGCCGCCAGCTGGCGTTGGCACGCGCTACTGCTGAGCCTGTCCCCCGGTACCAATCTGGACATCGACGATGACCTGGCGGTAGCTGATGCCGCAGGAGTCGAGAATGCGGCGGCTGATACGGCCGTCATCGGTGTCGGCATACTTATTGTCCAGGTAGACGACCTCGCCCACGCCCACCTGCGCCAGGATCTTGGCGCAATCGTGGCACGGGAACAGCGTGACGTAGACCGTGGAACCCTCGAGGTCTTTAAGCGAGCCGCGGTAGTTAAGCACGGCGTTTGCCTCGGCATGCACCACGTAGTTGTGCTTATCCTGCAGCGGGTCGTCGCTCGTGCCCCACGGGAAAAAGTCGTCGTTGAGCGCCGAGGGCGTACCGTTGTAGCCCACCGAAAGGATGCGGTGGTTGGTGTTGGCGATGCACGCGCCCACCTGCGTGTTGGGGTCCTTACTGCGGCGCTGCGCGGCAATGGCCACACTCATAAAGAACTCATCCCAGCTAATGACGTCGCGGCGCTTGCCCGACGCGGTTTGATGAAGATCGTCCGACATGGCAGACACCTCCGAAATCGCAATAGTTTGACCCATTGTAGCAGGTGAAAGGTAGGGGCGCTTATCCCACCAGCTCCTCGCCCTACGCGCGACGGGGCTTTTGGTTGATGTGGTAGAGCTCGGCGAGACCCCGCAACGTCAGCGCGTCGTCGACCGTCAGGCTATGGCCGACCAGCGCCGCAAGTGCCTCGGCATCGTCGCC
Source organism: uncultured Collinsella sp. (assembly GCA_900549195.1). GTDB lineage: Bacteria > Actinomycetota > Coriobacteriia > Coriobacteriales > Coriobacteriaceae > Collinsella. Next base: position 183 of record URNK01000172.1, on the reverse strand, counting down.
GGTAATGACGATGGGCACATCGCCCTCCCCCGCGGCCTTGGTCGCACGCATCTCGGCAAGCACCATGTCGAGCATGCCGTCGATGCGGGCTACCTCGCCCAAAACCACGCCCGAGCGCATGGCCTCGCGCGTGTTGCGGCCGATGACGTGTGTCGCTGTCTCTTATACACATCTGACGCTGCC
>URNK01000171.1 GCA_900549195.1 uncultured Collinsella sp. | reverse complement strand
AGGAGATCAAGGAGATCGAGGGCGTCGACGTTCCGCTCGGCAGCCTCGACATCAGCTTCTACCGCGATGACTACGCTACCAATTTCGCTCCCGCGATCCACGCCACCAACATTCCCTTTAGCGTCGACGGCAAACGCGTCGTGCTGGTGGACGACATCCTGTATACGGGCCGTACCATTCGCGCCGCTCTGGACGCCGTCATGGACCTGGGCCGTCCGAGCCGCATTGAGCTGGCAGTTCTCGTTGACCGCGGCCACCGCGAGCTCCCCATCTCGCCGGACTTTGTCGGCAAGAACGTTCCCTCGTCGCATGAGGAGAACGTGCACCTATATATGAAGGAAGTCGACGGCCACACCGCCGTCGAGATTAACGACGTCGCGCCGGGTTCCCACGTGGGCTCCGCGCCGCTGGGAGGTGAGTAGTACCGTGGCGTTCAACCATAAGCACCTGATCGACATTACCGAGTACTCCGAAGAGGACATCAAGCTCATCCTCGAGACCGCCAAGGCGTTCTCCGAGGTCAACGAGCGTGCTATCAAGAAGGTCCCCACGCTCAAGGGCAAGACCATCGTCAACATGTTCAACGAGCCCTCGACGCGCACCCGCAGCTCCTTCGAGCTCGCCGAGAAGCGTCTTTCGGCCGACAGCCTTAACTTTGGCGGCTCCTCGACCTCCACGGTCAAGGGCGAGAGCCTTGTCGACACCGTCGAGACCCTCAACGCCTATAAGATCGACTGTATCGTCGTGCGTGATAAGCACGCCGGCGCTCCCTACATCGTCACGCAGAACTCGCCCGCGAGCGTCATCTGCGCCGGTGACGGCAAGCACAACCATCCCACGCAGGCCCTGCTCGACCTGTACACCATCTGGGAGCACAAGGGTGACTTCCACGGTCTGAAGGTCGCTGTCGTCGGCGATATCGCGCACTCCCGCGTCTGCGGCTCGCTGATCCCCGCCCTTAAGATCATGGGCTGCGAGACCTACGCCGTCGCCCCCGGCACGCTGCTGCCGCCGGCGCCCGAGGTTCTGGGCTGCGACCACGTGACGAGCGACCTCGATTCCGTCCTGCCCGAGCTGGACGTCGTCTACATGCTGCGCGTGCAGCAGGAGCGCCTCGAGGGTGCCCCGTTCCCGACCATTCGTGAGTACCACAGGCTCTTCGGCCTGACCAAGGACCGCGAGAAGCTCATGAAGCCCGATGCGATCATCTGCCACCCGGGTCCCATCAACCGCGGCGTCGAGTTCGACTCCTATATGGCCGACCACCCGCAACGCTCCGTCATCCTGGAGCAGGTCTACGCCGGTATCTGCGTGCGTATGGCTATCCTGTATCTGCTGCTTGGAGGTGCCGATAATGGCCTTGCTTCTTAAGAATGCCCACGTCGTCGACCCGTCCGTCGAGCTTGACGGTGTCGTTGACGTCCTGATTGACGGCGACAAGATCGCCGAGGTCGGCGAGAATCTCGCCGTCGAGGGAGCCGAGGTCCGCGACCTTTCCGGCAAGTACCTCGTCCCCGGCCTGGTGGATATGCACGTTCACCTTCGCGAGCCCGGCTACGAGGTCAAAGAGGACATCGAGAGCGGTACCCGCGCAGCTGCCAAGGGCGGCTTTACCGGCGTGTGCGCCATGCCCAACACCGATCCCGTAACCGATAACGGCACTGTCGTGGAGTTCGTCAAGTCCCGCGCTGCCGAGGTCGGCCACTGCCGCGTCTATCCGTCGGGCGCCATGACTCGCGGTCTTAAGGGCGAGGCCATGTCCGAGATGGGCGATATGGTCGCCCACGGCGCCGTCGCCTTCACCGATGACGGTCGCGGCGTGCAGGGCGCGGGCATGCTCCGTCGCTGCATGGACTACGGCAAGATGTTCGGCAAGGTCTTCATGAGCCACTGCCAGGACGAGGACCTGGTCGGCCACGGCCAGATCAACGAGGGCAAGGTCTCGACCCGTCTGGCCCTCGAGGGTTGGCCGGCTGCCGGCGAGGAGCTCCAGATCGCCCGCGACATCGAGATCGCCAAGCTGACCGGTGCCAAGCTGCACATCCAGCACATCTCCACCGCCCATGGCCTGGAGATCGTGCGTGCCGGTAAGGCCGCTGGCGTTCAGGTTACCTGCGAGGCCACCCCGCACCACATGTTCCTGACCGAGAACGACCTGGACGAGACCTACAACACCTCGCTCAAGGTCAATCCGCCGCTGCGTACCGAGGAGGATGCCGAGGCCATCCGTCAGGGCGTCATCGACGGCACCGTCGACGTTATCGTCACCGATCACGCTCCTCACACCCCGTGGGAGAAGGCCCGTGAGTTCGAGCTTGCGCCCTTTGGTATGATCGGCCTCGAGACCTCGCTGTCGCTCGTACTCACCGAGCTGGTCAACACGGGCAAGATGAGCATGGGCCGCATGGTCGAGCTCATGGCCATCAAGCCGCGTGAGATCCTGGGTCTCGACCAGGTTCAGGTCAAGGCGGGCTCCGTTGCCGACCTGACCGTGTTCGACCCCTCCGCAACCTGGACGGTTGGCGAGGACGGTTACGAGTCGCGCGCCGAGAACTCCGGTTTTGCCGGCCGCACGCTCACTGGTCGTGCCACCGATGTATTTGTCGGCGGTAAACAGACGCTTGCCGACGGCTGCATCTGCTAGCATAGCCTTATCGCTTTTGTGCGCGGCGCCCTTGCGGTGCCGCGCTTTCTGTTCGTTTGGACCATGCAACCGCATGGGGGATTGGAGCGTCTATGCCCACACCTTCCACTGCACGCATGCACGACTTCGAGGTCGTCTCGAACCGGGAGATCGCCGACGGCATCTTCTCGCTCGTCATCTCGGCCCCCAAGCTTGCAAGTGCGCTCAAGCCCGGTCAGTTTGTGAACATCGCCGTGCCCGGTGATGCGTCCTCGCTGCTTCGCGTGCCCCTGAGCTACTACCGCGCCGACGCCGAGGCCGGCACCGTCGAGTTGTGGTACGCCGTCGTGGGCGACGATACCCGTCGTTTGTCCCAGATGGGACCTGGCTCCACCTCTAACCTGCTGGGCCCCGGTGGCCGCGGCTGGATTGTACCCGAGGGCACCAGGAAGGCCCTGCTTGTCGCCGGTGGCATCGGCGTTCCGCCTGTCCTCTGCCTGGCCGGTAAGCTTGCCGAGCAGGGTGTGGCCGTCGACGTGTGCTTGGGCTTTGGCACCGCGTCCAAGGCCGTGGGCATCGATGAGTTCCGCGCGCTGGGCGCCACGGTTAACGTGTGCACCGACGACGGTACGCTGGGTACGCACGGTTTTTGCACCGACCCGGCAGCCGAGCTGCTCGGCGAGGGCGGCTACGACTACGTCGCCAGCTGCGGTCCCGCCGTCATGATGAAGAAAGTCGCCGCCGCTGCCGCTGAGGCCGGTGTGTACTGCGAGGTGTCGCTCGAGCGCATGATGAGCTGTGGCTTTGGCGCCTGCAACACCTGCAATGTCGAGACGGTCGACGGTATGAAGGGTGCTTGCATGTGCGGCCCCGTGTTCGATGCTTCCAAGGTGGTGGTCTTCTAGTGGGTACCGTGAACATGGCCGTCGATTTCGGCGGCGTCAAGATGCAAAACCCCATCAACACCGCAGCCGGTACCTTTGGCTACGGCTGGCAGTTCCAGAACTTCTTTGATGTCTCCCAGCTGGGTGCCATCACCACCAAGGGTTGCGCAGCCGAGCCCTGGCCCGGCAACCCCGCGCCCCGCATGGCCGAGGTTCCCGGCGGTATGATCAACTCCGTGGGCCTTCAGAACCCCGGCGTGGCTGCCTTTGCCCGCGAGTCCGGCCCGTGGCTCGAACAGCTGTCCAAGGACGGCTGCCAGGTCATCTGTCAGGTTGCCGGCCACTCCGTTGACGAGTTTGTCCGCGCGCTCGAGATGTATGTCGAGCTGTGCCCCTGGGCTGCCGGCTACGAGATCAACGTGAGCTGCCCTAATATCGCCGCCGGCGGCGCCGCCATGGGCTCTACGCCCGAGG
>URNK01000170.1 GCA_900549195.1 uncultured Collinsella sp. | reverse complement strand
ATCTACACGTAAGGAGTCGTCGGCAGCGTCAGATGTGTATAAGAGACAGTAGTTGCCCTGCGTGGAGTCGTACTTCAGCAGGTAAGCGAGCATATCGGGAGAGGTGAGGTCGTTGATAGCGACGATCTCGGAGCCCTCATGACCGAACATCTGACGGAAAGCCAGACGACCGATGCGACCGAAGCCGTTAATAGCAACCTTTACTGCCATTGTGTCTCCTTTCGTAAGGCCCCCGCGAGCTACAGCGCCCGCCGTTGAGGCCCACAAACTAACCACTCGCCTAATATACCTTTTTTTTGACTTGAATTTCACGAGAATGCTCGAAATTGAAAATCAAATTTACGTTAAAACGTTTTAAAGACTAAAATAGCAGCTAAATCCATATATAAGTCGTTACTTCAAACTACCTGTTTGCTTCAATGAGCTTTTCAAGCCGTAAAACACGATGGTAGAGGGCTGACTTCGACAAGGGAGGGTCAGCCATCTCCCCCAAATCACGCAGCGACAGATCAGGATAGCGCTCGCGCAGGTCGCAAAAGACCGCCAAGGCATCCGGAAGCGCATCGCGAAGGCCACGCTGCTCGAGCTCATCGATAAGCGCAAGCTGATGTTGGGCAGCACCGGCGCTTCTGGTCTGGTTGGCGAGCTCGGCATTCACGCGACGGTTCACATCGTTCTTAACCAACTTGACCGCGCGCGCCTCCTCAATCTCGGCAACGCTGCGCTTGGCACCAATCAGCTTTAATAGATGCTCGATTTCCTCGGCGCTCTTAATGTACACGGCATATGACCCCCGCCGTGCATTAACACGAGCATGGACCCCAATCTGCTCCAACAGATCGCAAAGTCCCTTGGCATATTGCTCGCCCTGCACAGCGATCTCCAAATGAAAATCGCCACGTGGATCGGCCACGAAGCCGCCCGCGATGAGCGCGCCGCGGATATAGGCAAGTCTACAGCAAGGACGGGCAACGATATGTCGGGGTACGCCGGCGACAAGTCCTCCCCTACGGTCGAGGATACCCAGCAGAACCAAGGCCTTATCCAGGTCTGGCTGATCAGGCAAGGTGATGAGGTAGTTTCGAACCTTATGCAAGACAGATTTGCGGACGGTGAACTCCGTTTTGAGCTTAAGGATACGATGCGTCAGCGTGATCATCGTGCGCGCGACGGCTCCCGTCTCAGTCGCAACCGTCAAACGATACCGCCCAGAGCCGGCAAGCGAGAGCGTACCGCTCACGCGCGTGAGGGCGGCGAGCGTCGACAAGTCGCAGTATTCACATTCGGGTTCGCAGCGCGCAAGCTCGTCGCGCACCTCAGCGGTAAACGACATGCAGGCCTATGCCTTCGTGTTGGCGCGCGACAGGTCGCGGTGGGAGATGCTCACATGATACTGAGCGCCTTCCAGGTAACGGGCCGTGGCCTCGGCAATGGCAACGCTGCGGTGCTGGCCGCCCGTGCAGCCGATGGCGATAGAAAGCTGCGGCTTACCCTCCGCGATATAGCCCGGCATCACCGTATCGAGCAGCTGTGTCCAAGCCTTCCAAAACTCCTGCGTCTTGGGATGGTCCAGAACAAAATCGGAGACCTTTTTATCGAGACCGGTCATCGTGCGCATCTCGGGATCGTAGAACGGATTGGGCAGGAAGCGGACGTCGATCATAATGTCCGCCTCGACGGGCATGCCGTGCTTAAAGCCAAACGAGAACACGTGGACGTCCATGAGCTGCTGGTCGGACAGCTCGGAAAATGCCATACGTAGCTTGTTGCGCAGCGCAGAGGTTCGCAGACGGCTCGTGTCGATAATCATATCGGCTCGGTCGCGCACGCCCTGCAGCTGAAGGCGCTCGCGCTGAATGGCATCGGCCGTAGTCTCCCCCGGCTTGGCAATGGGATGACGGCGGCGATTTTCGCTGTAGCGACGAATCAGCACCTCGTCAGAAGCCTCCAGGAACACGATGTCGCAGCTCATCTCGCGCTCTTCGAGCGCGGCGACCGCATCGAGCAGCTCGTCAAACAGTCCCTGGCTACGCAAATCGCAGGTGACGGCGAGATGCCTGCCCACGCCCGTATTGATGCCGACGAGCTCGGCAAGCTGGGCGATGAGACGCGGAGGCAGGTTATCGATGCAAAAATAGCCCATGTCCTCGAACACGTGCATGGCCTGTGTGCGGCCTGATCCGGACATTCCGGTGATGATGACGATATCGGGGATGCGCTCCGAGCGCTCCGCCGCATCCATGGCATCTCCCTTTTGCATGTGCTGCCTCCCGAAAACAAGCGCGGGACCCAGCAACCCGGATCCCGCGCGGTCAATTGCCTATATTGAGTATACCGCCCCGAGCGGATACGAGGCCTGTCTTACGCCTCAAGCGCAGCCTTGAACCAACTCGTAATACTCGTGGGGTGCGTGATGGCGGTGCCGACGACAACGGCCCAGGCGCCAGCATCGATCGCGGCGCGAGCCTCCTCGGGCGTGTGCACGCGGCCCTCGCAAATGATGGGAAGGCCGGGGAATTCCTCGGTCGCTTGACGCAGGAGCGGCAGATCGGGGCCATCGGCCATGGTGCAGTCGATGGCGGCGACGCCGTGAGAAAGCGTGGTGGATACCAGGTCAAAGCCCATATCAACAGCACGGCGAATATCCTCGATGGTGGCACAATCCGCCATCAGGAGCACACCCTCCTCGTGCAGCGGACGGAAGGTATCCTCGACCGTCTTGCCATCGGGGCGCGGACGATCGGTGGCGTCGATCGCCACGATATCGGCACCGGCAGCAACGCAGGCGCGAGCGTGACGCAGCGTCGGCGTGATGTAAACGCCCTCGTGCCCATCCTTCCACAGGCCGATAACAGGAACCTCACAGCGACCCTTAATGGCGGCAATGTCGGCAAGGCCCTGGCAGCGAATGGCGGCGGCGCCGCCGAGCTCGCAAGCGCGAGACATTTGAGCCATGGTCTCGGGCGTACGAAGCGGCTCGCCCATATACGCCTGAACGCTCACGACGAGCTTGCCCTTCAGGGATTGAATCAAAGGATCGACGGTCATAAGGCTGTAACCTTTCTCAGAACAGCCTCCCGAGGCGTGTTGTCTCGGGAGGCCCCTACAGAAGATACGTTTACTTCAACGAGGCAAGAAGATGCTCAGCGGCACCGATGAGCGGAGCATCGCCCTCCAGAGAACCGATGAGGATCGGCGTGTCCTGAAGCGGATCGAGCGCCTGGCTGGCATAGCCCTCGTGCACCGAATCCTTCCAAGTCTGTGAACGCCAATCGGGACCTTGGTGAATCACGCCACCCGAAAGCACGATGACCTCGGGGTCCAGGATGTTAGCGAGCGAGCCCAAGCTGGCACCCAGCGCAAAGCCGGCGTCATGGATGACCTCGGTCGCCTTTGCGTCGCCCGCACGGCACAGGTCGTTCACATCGCGACCGACCGAAGGACGGCTGGGGTCGACGCGGCCAAAACGCTCATCGTACATTCGACCAATGGAAGTGCCCGAAGCAACCGACTCCAGATGGCCAGAACGCCCGCAGGCGCAGGGAATGCCGGCGGCAGCCGAGCACTCGATGTGGCCCATATGGCCGGCAGCACCATGGAAGCCTTGCATCACGCGGCCGTTCTCGACATATGCGCCGCCGATGCCCGTACCGATGCCAAGACACAAGACGGAGAACTTGCCCTTGCCGACGCCCCAGTGGGCCTCGCCCAGAGCATGAGCCTGCACGTCGCCTACAACGGCAACGGGAAGACCGAGGTCCTCGCGCAGACGCGGCCCCAACTGGACGCCGGACCAGCCGGGCATGATCTCGTTGGCATACGCGATGGCGCCCGTCTTGGGATCGACGACGCCGGCGGCACCAATGCCGACGCCAAGGACCTCGACATCGGGATTCGCCTCGAGAGCAGCCTTGATGGACGCCTCGATACGCTGGAAGACGGCCTCGCCGCCCTCTTGGGCCTCTGTCTCTTATACACATCTGAC
>URNK01000169.1 GCA_900549195.1 uncultured Collinsella sp. | reverse complement strand
GGCCGTGGCGAGGAGATTCCCGAGCCGCGTGCGTTTGCCGCCCAGCTGGCGAGCAACCTGATTCCGCAGATCGGCGGTGTCAAGGAGGAAGGCTTTACCTCCGAGGAGATGAAGCTGCAAAACGAGGGCCGCAAGATCATGCACCTGCCCGAGCTGCGCGTGAACTGCACCTGCGTGCGCGTGCCCGTGCTGCGTTCGCACTCCGAGAGCATTACGCTCGAGTTTGAGCGCGATATTACGGTGGAAGAGGCCCGTGCTGCGCTGGCTGCTGCTCCCGGCGTCAAGCTGGTTGACGATATGGCTGCCGAGGATGCACACGACCGCTTCCCCATGCCGATGGATACGTCTGACCAGGACCTGATCTGGGTCGGTCGCGTGCGCCGCGACATCTCGAACCCCGAGGCTGCGCGCGGTATCACCTTCTGGTGCTGCGGCGACCAAATCCGTAAGGGCGCGGCAACCAACGCCGTCCAGATCGCTAAGCTGCTCTGCGAGTAGTGTGACCTGTCCGGTGGGGGCCGGGCTTAGTTTTCAGAACGTCCTCGACCATGTGTGGCGCCTTGTCCTGCTCCTTCGGAGCCGCGGACAAGGCGCCACACTGGTCTGCGGAGTGTTCTGAAAACTAAGCCCGGCCCCCGCCTGCGGTGACGCTGTTGCGAGCGGCCTGCGATGGGGCCGTTGTTGGTTGGGGCCGCTGGGCTGATGGGAGCACGTGGCTGTTGTGGGCCCTAGTCCCGGCGGCGGCCCCGGCGCTTCGCGCCTGCCGCCTGAGGGGACTGTGGGGCGCCGCCGGCAGCTGCGGCGCTTCGCGCCTGCTGCCCGAGGTGACTTTGGGGTCGATTGGGGTTGTCTGCACAATTCGCGGTATTATGGTGCGGAGTTTTGAAAGGAGCCGCTGGTGGTCACGACGACGTTTGCTTCGCCTTTGGGCGAAATCTTGCTTGCCGCTGATGGCCGCGGCCTGACGGGGCTTTGGTTTGAGGGTCAGGAGCACTTTGGCTCTACGCTGCTCAAAGAGGATGCGGAGTATGTCGTAGGTGCCGATGCGGTTTCTGGTACCGGTGGGATGTCTTCGGTGAGTCCGGCAAATGGCGCGGCTTCTTCGGTGCTTGAGCGTTCTTGGGCCTGGCTGAATGCTTATTTTGCGGGGCAGGAGCCTCGGTTTACGCCGCCGTTGCATATGATTGGCACGGCGTTTCAGCGTGAGGTTTGGTTTGAGCTGCTTTCTATCCCGCGTGGCGAGGTCGCTACGTATGGTGAGATTGCCCAGCGTGTTGCGGCTCGACATCGTGTGCCGGGAAACGAGGCTCCCGTTGTGTCCCCGCGTGCCGTGGGGGCTGCGGTTGCACGCAATCCCATTTCGATTATCGTGCCGTGCCATCGCGTGGTTGCCGCCGACGGCTCGCTCAACGGATATGCCGGCGGCCTCGACCGCAAGGAGTGGCTGCTTCGGCTTGAGGGCGCGTACGAGGAGTAACGCTCGAACACTTTGCATAGCCAAGACGCCGTGAAAGAACGAGTCGCCGTCTTTTCGCGACCGGCATGCGTCCAAGCGCTCGGCATCTGCGCCTTAAGTTTGGTTAAGCCAAATCCTGCGTATTTGAAAACGCGCAGGTTGAGCCGCTAAGGCTGCGCTAAGGCAGCTTTCGGTGCGCTATTATCGGCAGTATCGAAACCTGTATTTCCATGCGCCAAAGGAGCAACTGTGAAGCTGATGCTTGCCGAGGACGAACCCGGCCTCTCCCGCGCCCTTACCGCGATTCTTCAACATAGCGACTACGAGGTCGACACCGCCCTCGACGGTCTGACGGCGCTCGAATATCTGCTCGCCAACGACTATGACGCCGCAATCCTAGATATCATGATGCCCGGCATGGATGGCATCGAGGTGCTCAAACGCACGCGTGAAGCCGGCAAACGCCTGCCCATCATCATGCTCACGGCAAAAAGCGAGGTGTCCGATAAGGTCGAGGGTCTGGATGCCGGTGCCAACGATTACCTGACCAAGCCGTTTGCCGCCAAGGAATTGCTTGCGCGTATTCGTGCCATGACGCGTGCCGCGACGGCAATTGACGCCACGACGCTCAGCGTGGGCAACGTGCGTCTCGACACGGCATCGTGCACGCTCGTTGGCCCTTTGGGCGAGGAGCACCTGGCCAATCGTGAGTTTCAGCTTATGGAGCTCTTTATGCGCAACGCCGGCACGCGCATGCCCACCGAGCGTCTGATGCTCGGGGTTTGGGGTGAGGACGCGCCCGAAGGCGCCAACGTGGTGTGGGTCTATATCTCCTACCTGCGCAAAAAGCTGGCGGCGCTGGGTGCCGACGTGGCCATCCGCGCGTCGCGCAATCAGGGATATTCGCTCGAGGTTGTCGAGGAGGGCGAATAAGCGTGAGCGCGAGCGCGTGGCGGAAGCGCGCGACGGCAAAGCTTGGCATGGGTGCTGACTCGGGTAATCCGGGACGCTCCGACACAGCTAGCGCAATGGGACGTCGTCTGCGTCGCAAGTTTATCCTCGTTGCCATGGGCGCCGTGACCGTGGTGCTCACGCTCATCATCGCCGGCATCAACATCGTCAATTATTCGCATGTCTGCAAGATGGCCGACGCTCGCCTGGACTATATCCTGGCGGGCAAGGACGGTTTCGATTGGGGGGACGAGCCTAAAGACGATCCCGCTAATGGCAAGGATGCCGGCGATAGCCAAGCGGGCGTTCGCATCAGGCACTTCGAAGGCATGACGGCGGAGTCTCCCTTCGACACGCGCTACTTTACGGTGTCGATCGCCGGTGGGCAGGTGACCGATGTCAACACGGCCCGCATTGCCGCGGTGGGCGCCAAGCGTGCTGCACGCATCGCTGCAGGACTATATTCCAAGGGTTGGACCTCGGGCTTTTCTGGTAACTACCGCTATACGGTTACGGTTCAAGGCGATGAGACCACCTATGTGTTCGTGGACTGCTCGCGTGAGCTTGCAAGCTTTCATTCGTTTTTGAGCGCGAGCGTGGCGATCAGTTGCATTGGCTGGCTGGCGGTGCTGGCAATTGTGGCGGGTGCCTCGGGCGCGGTGATTCGACCGATGGTCGAGAGCTACAGTAAGCAAAAGCGCTTTATTACCGATGCAAGCCACGAAATCAAGACGCCGCTGGCTGTAATTGACGCCGCCAATGAGGTGCAAGAGATCGAGAGCGGCGAGAGCGAGTGGACGCAGAGCATTCACGAGCAGGTCGCGCGGCTGACGGCGCTGACGGAGCGTCTGGTGTTCCTGGCGCGTATGGACGAGGGTTCGGCCGGCTTTACCATGACATCGATCGATCTTTCAGAGGCAGTGGACAAGGCTACGGCACCGTTTGAATCGGTGGCGGTTTCGCACGGAAAGCGGCTGTCGACGTCGATCGCAAGCGGTGTGCGGGCCCATGCCGATGCCGCGGCAGTGGCGCAGGTTGTTGAGCTGCTGCTGGACAACGCCACACGCTACGCAAGCGAGGGCAGCGTGATTGAGCTGAGCCTGCGCGCCGTTTCACGCGGTGCGGGCAAAGGCTCGGCCGAGCTTGTCGTATCGAACGCCGTGGACGAGCTGCCCGAAGGCGACCTGGACCGATTGTTCGACCGCTTCTATCGTGCAGACGTATCGCGCAGCTCCAAGACGGGCGGCTCGGGCGTGGGCCTATCCGTTGTGCGTGCCATCGCCGAGGCCCATGGCGGGAGCGCTTCCGTCTGCGGCCACAGCAACCAGATCACCTTCACTGTCCGCCTCTAAAACCTACTAAAATAAACCTGTCCCTTTTTGGTCGGTGCGAAATGGGTAATACTAAGGAGTTATCCGACCAGATGGGAATTAATCGATGGCTTATATCGAATTCAAAGACGTCATCAAGGCGTACGGCGAGGGCGATGCCCGCATTCACGCGCTCGACGGCGCGAGCTTTACCGTTGAGCGCGGTGAGCTCGCCATTATCCTGGGCGCCTCGGGTGCCGGCAAGACCTGTCTCTTATACACATCTGACGCTGCCGACGACTCCTTACGTGTA
>URNK01000168.1 GCA_900549195.1 uncultured Collinsella sp. | reverse complement strand
ACGAGATGAGCGCTAGTCTCGTGGGCTCGGAGATGTGTATAAGAGACAGTGCGTACCGTGTCCTCAAAGGCCTCCGCGCTATAGGGACGACCCATGCGATGCAGGGTTGCCGTACAGCCGGACTGCACGGGAAGATGCAAGAACGGCGCGATTCGCTGCGGATAGCGCGCCATCACCTTGAGCAGGCGCTCGGAAATGTCCATGGGCTCCACTGAAGAAATGCGCACGTGGGCAATCGTAGTGCGCTCCATAATGGCCTCGAGCAGCTCATCGATCTCCACGTGTTCGTCAGTCGCGCTCTTGCCGTCATAGGCGCCCAGGTTCACGCCAGTCAGCACCACCTCGGGCACACCGGCCTCCTGGGCCTCGCGCACCTGCTCGAGCACGGACTCGACAGGCACGGAGCGCTCGGGGCCGCGTGCCTTCCACACAATACAATACGTGCAGCGGTGATTGCAGCCGTCTTGGATCTTCACGCCCAGACGCGAGCGCCCCAGAGCATCGACCACATCGCTGTCGCTGCAGGCAGCCACACTATCGGATTCGACACCCAGTACCTCGCAGACACGCTCGGCGACGTCGATTTTCGACGGCTCGGCAATCACACGGTCCGAAAGCTCTAATAGCTCTTCGGGATGCAGGTTGACGACGCAGCCGGTCACGACCACGTAGGGCTCGCCTGGATATGACAGCGCATGACGGACGGCCTTGCGGGTCTTGGCCTCGGCCTCGCCCGTCACGGCGCAGGTATTGATTACGATCAGGTCGGCATCCTGGGGCTCCACCATCGCAAAGCCCTGGCGCATAAGATCGGCAGTGATACGGTCGGACTCAACCCGGTTGACGCGACAGCCAAGGTTGACGACGGAAATATGGGGTGCGAGCAAGCGGGCTCCTTAATCGAGGATATCGTCGAGGGCGCTCTTGATACGATCGGTTACCGACTTCTTGCCGGAAGCGACGTCATCGCCCATCTCGTCGGCAAAAGCGCGGAGCAGCTCGCGCTGCTTGTTGGAAAGGTTCGTGGGAACGACCACGCGCAGCTGCACGACCAGTCGACCGCGTGAGCCGCCACCGCCGATGCGCGGCATGCCGAAATTGTTGACGCTGACGGTGTCGCCATACTGCGTGCCAGCGGGGACGCACACCTTGACGACCTCGTCGGGCATAATGCCCTCGACCTCGATCTCGCAGCCGAGCGCGGCCTGCGCAATGGAGATATCGCTCACCAGGTACAGATCGTCGCCATTGCGCTTAAAGCGCTCGTGGTCGGCGACACGCACGTTGACGATCAGGTCGCCCGAGGGCTCACCGCGAAGGCCGGCCTCGCCAAAGCCGCTCACGCGCAGTTGGCGACCGGTCGAGACGCCGGCGGGAATATCGATATCGATCTTTTCGTGCGAAGGCGTGCGGCCCTGGCCGTCACAGGTCTCGCAGGGATGATCGATGACTGTGCCCTCGCCGTGGCAGTCGGGGCAAGGCGAAGAGGACTGGACCTGGCCCAAAAAAGAGCGCTTGACCGTGGTGACATAGCCCGTGCCGTGGCAGCGGCTGCACTGCTTTTCGGTCGCACCGTCAGCCTTGCCCGTACCGTTGCAATCCTCGCAGGGAGCAAGGCGGTCATAGCTGATCGTCTTTTTACAGCCAAGCGCAGCTTCCTCGAGCGTCACCGAAAGCGAGATGGCCATATCGCGACCGCGACGGCGCTCGCGCCGGCTGCGGGCACCACCGCCGGCGCCGCCGCCAAAGAATGACGAGAACAGGTCATCCATGCCCATACCGCCAAAGATATCGTTGATATCGACATAGCCGGAGCCACCAGGGCCATCGGCGGTACCAAAGCGATCGTAATTGGCACGCTTCTGCTCATCGGAAAGGACAGAATAAGCCTCGTTAAGCTCCTTGAACTTGGCCTCGGCCTCGGGGTCGTCCGAAACATCCGGGTGTACCGTACGGGCTTTCTTTAGAAACGCGCGCTTAATGGTCCGCGCGTCGGCATCCTTATCGACGCCAAGTACCTCGTAGTAATCCCTATTTTCCGACACGACCGAATCCTTCCGACTTTCAATATTGTCACAGTGCGTCCTATACCCATGCAGGGCCGACCGCAAACAGAGGGTTTGATGTTATTGCATCCCGTAAGGCGAAAGCATCGCGCGCTGCGAGCAGCTCGCAAACCACACCGACACAAGCGCGAACATGAAGCCGTTGGCGAAACCGTTGGCGAACTGCATCGCGCCACGCTTCCACCATAGCAGGCTACGGTGAAGTACCCCATCCGAGAGCACCATGAACAGGCCCATGGCAAACGGAATAAAACACATCACGGCAAAGGCCGAGAACACGCCCGAGATGGCCGACAGCACCAAAAACGGCGCGACGATGCCCATCAGGTAAAAGCCGGTACGGGCCTTGCCCTCCAGGCGCTCGGCCTCCACATGGGCGCGACCGACCAGGTCACCACCCGTGGCGCCATTGGTACCGGCATGGCCCATGCCGCTAATGCGAACCTCGTCGCCGTCGTGCGTGCCGGCAGGAAACTCAATCGTTTGCTCGGAGGTCACGCGGGTACGGCCGCTGCCGCCGCAATCGGGGCACGGATCGGCTACGACCTTGCCCGAGCCACCGCACTCGGGGCAAACCGACTGAAACGTGCCGGCGCCAAACAGGAAGGACAGGTCCACATCGATATGGCCGCGCCCGCCGCAGCTTGGGCAGGTATGGGCATGCTCGGAGGAGACAGATCCCGAGCCGCCGCAGTGTCCGCACGTATCGAATCGCGTGTAGCGAACGGTTTTGCGGGCACCGCCCTTGGCCTCCTTGGCATCGAGCTTGATGTCGACGACCACGTTGGCACCGCTTTCGGGATTGTAGGCCGCCCGCCCGCGACGCGGCTGGCCCCAAGCGCCGCCAAAGGGAAAACCGCCCTCAAAGGGATTGCCGTACCCGGCGCCGCCGGCATAGCCGCCACCGTAGGGCGAGGCCGAAGGTGCGCCCGCAAAGGGATTGCCCGAGCGCATGGCATCATAGCGCGCACGCTTCTGCTCGTCCGAAAGCACGGCGTATGCCTCGGAAACCTCTTTGAACTTTTCCTCGGCATCCGGCTCTTTGTTGACGTCCGGATGGAGCTTACGGGCCTTCTGCTGGAAGGCCTTTTGAATATCACGCGAGGTGGCGTCCTTAGAAACACCGAGAATCTCGTAGTAATCTTTTTCGTTCATCGTCGCCATGCGCGGCAACCTCCTGCTCAAAGCAGCGTATATCTTGCGGTAATTCTACCCAAGCAGTCTATGCTAGACCCCAAAACAGCTCGAACAGAACATTTCCATCGAGCCAACCCAGGTGTGTCGGCGCTAAACGGGCGCGGGCGCGACCTGTGATAACGTCTTTCGAGGCGACGCGCCCCGCATATCCCTCGACGCCATCGGGCACCCACGTGGCAAGACCCAATTCGAGTGCGTGATCGCAGGCAGCTGCCAGCTCATCCGTTGGGATGACGCGGGCCGCGCGAACCAACAGGTCGGGCCCAACACCGCGCGTCATGCGACAAGCGAGCATCAGGTCTTCGGCCGCAGCCTCGCGCTGCGACAGATATTCGACCTCGAACGCCGTCGCGTCATCGTCGCGTTGCACCAGACGCACGCGGTGCGCATCGCCTCGAGAAGACACGCCGGGGAACAGCCCGGCCAAGCGGTCGAAATCCCCAGCATCAAGCATACCGGCGGCAGAACGGCCCAGGCCCAGATAACCCTGGCCGGTCCAGTAGGCAATGTTATGGGCGCACTCATGGCCGTCGAGCGCGTAGCTCGCCACCTCATACGGGTGATAGCCAGCCGCCCCCAGGCGCTCGCGCGCCACGTCCATGCAGGCGGCCTGAAAATCCTCATCAGGCTCGAGCGACTCGTCGCGGCACGCCATGAGATAGAAGGGCGTCCCCTCCTCGAGCGTGAGCGGGTAAACCGACACATGATGCGGAGCCGCCGCCAGCACGCCATCGAGCGTGCACCTCCAACTCGATGCGGTCTGCCCGGGAAGTCCGCACATAAGGTCGCACGACACGTCAAGCCCAGCGTCCTTGACCCTGTCTCTTATACACATCTGACGCT
>URNK01000167.1 GCA_900549195.1 uncultured Collinsella sp. | reverse complement strand
GGAGATGTGTATAAGAGACAGACTCCATTCAGGGCATGGCCATCGACGTCCATACCCGCAAGTCCCGCGTGGCAAAGCCCAAGGGCGGCCTTTCGGGCCCGCTGTGCCACCACATCGCCGTGCGCATGGTCTGGGAGGTTGCCCAGGCCGTCGATATCCCCATCAACGGTGTCGGCGGTGTCATGACCGGCGAGGATGCGGCCGAGTTTATCCTGGCCGGCGCCACCTGCGTGTCGGTCGGTATGGCCAACTTCGTCGATCCGTGCGCTTCGCTCAAGATCGCGCACGAGCTCGAGGCCTGGGCCGAGTCCCAGGGCGTAAAGGACATCAACGAGCTGGTAGGTGCTTTCGAATGCTAGAGACCGATGCCCGCGACCGCGTAATCGTCGCCCTCGACTGCGATCGTGAGCGTGCGCTCGAGCTCGCCCACGAGCTTTCGGGCCATGCCGCCTGGCTCAAGGTTGGCATGACGCTCTATTACGCTGAGGGCCCCGAGATCGTCAAGACCTTTAAGGACCTGGGCTTTAAGGTCTTCCTTGACCTTAAGTTCCATGATATTCCGCATCAGGTTCGCGGTGCCGCCCGTTCGGCCTCGCTTGCCGGTGCCGACCTGCTCTCGGTTCACGGCTTGGGTTCGGGCGCCATGCTCGCTGCCTGCCGCGAGGGCGCCGAGGAGGCGCGCGAGGACCGCGCCAAGCTCGTCGCCATCACCGTGCTCACGAGCATGAATCAGGATGCCTTGAGCGAGATCGGCGTCGAGTCGCCCGTGGCCGAGGAGGCCGCCCGCCTGGCAAAGCTCGCTCAGACCAACGGCATCGATGGCATCGTGTGCTCGCCGATGGAGGCTCACGACATGCGTGAGCTGCTGGGTCCTGATGCCCTGATCGTGACTCCGGGTGTGCGTCCGGTGGGTGCCGCCCTTGGTGACCAGTCCCGCGTGGCGACGCCTTCCCAGGCTATCGAGCGTGGCGCAAGCCACATTGTGGTGGGCCGTCCCATCACCGGTGCCGACGATCCGGTTGCCGCCTTTGACGCCATCGTTGCCGAGCTGGTCGAAAACATCGCGTAAAAGATTCCCCTAAGTCACCACTTTTGGGTCTCATTAGCACAAAATAGCCCCTGTGCCTGCGTAATCTTTCCCATCCTTTGTGTGGAATCGCAGGTCAGGGGCTTAACTTTGGGCGCAGTATATTGCACTTTTTGCGGGTATCGTCTAACCTATGGAGCCGCGATTGGGCATTTTGTACGTTCTACGTGCTAAAATGCCAATTATTGAATCAGATATAACCCAACTATTTGGAGGTACGAATGGCACTCCCTCAGCTTACCGATGAGCAGCGCAAGCAGGCTCTTGAGAAGGCTGCTGCCGCACGTCACGCCCGCGCTGAGCTTCGCGAGCAGATCAAGAAGGGCGAGAAGTCCCTCGAGTCCGTGCTCAACTCCGATGACCCCATCGCTTCCCGCATGAAGGTTTCCACCCTCATCGAGTCTCTTCCTGGTTATGGCAAGGCCAAGGCCGCCAAGATCATGGAGGAGCTCGGTATCTCCGCTACCCGTCGCGTCCAGGGCCTCGGCGTCCGTCAGCGCGAGCAGCTCCTCGAGCAGCTGACCAAATAAGTGAGCGCTCAGGATTCCAAGCTCTTTGTGATTTCTGGACCGTCAGGCGCAGGCAAGGGTACGCTCGTCACTCGTGTGCGCGAGCGCCGCTCGAACCTGGGCCTGACGGTTTCGGCTACCACGCGAGCACCACGCAAAGGTGAGGCCGACGGCGTCAACTACTTTTTTCTGACGCGCGAGGAGTTCGACCGCCGCGTGGCAAACGGTGAGTTTGTTGAGTGGGCCGAGGTCCACGGTAACTGCTACGGCACGTTGGTGAGCGAGGTTCAGTCCAAGCTCGCCTCTGGTTCGTCTCTCATCTTGGAGATCGATGTCCAGGGTGCCCTGCAGGTCAAGGAGCGTTTCCCCGAGGCCGTGCTGATCTTTATCAAGCCACCTTCGCTCGAGGTGCTTCGCGAGCGTCTAGTCGGTCGCGGTACCGAGACGCCCGAGACGATTGAGCTGCGTATGGCAAACGCCGCCGATGAGCTTGCCCTTGCCGACCGCTACGACGAAGTCGTGGTAAATGACGATCTCGACCGCGCGACCGATGAGCTCGTTCGCGTTCTCGATATGCATGAAAGGATCTGAGGTCCGTGTCCGTTGTAAAGCCTTGCATTGACGATCTTCTGGAGAAGACCGATCACAACCGCTTCCTGCTCGCTTCGCTTGCCTCCAAGCGCGCCTGCGACATCAATAGCATGCTGCGTGGCCAGCACAACCGCGTGCTTGCCGTCCAGGATGTCGATGACATCACTATCGGGCTTTCCGGTGCCGATACCATCTCGATGGCTATGGACGAGATTGTCGATGGCGACATCTCTTACGACGAGGCCCGTTACGAGAAGGCGCTCGGCCACAAGGTTGCTGAAGCCTAAATGGCGGCTCGCGTCTGCCTGGTCCACTATCACGAGGTTGGACTGAAGGGTAAGAACCGCGCACATTTTGAGCATATCCTCATGGATAACATCAAGGCGGCCTTGGCCGCCTTTTCCGTGAATGCCGTGTCTCGAATTTCCGGTTATATCCTCGTGACCTTTAACGAGCATCAGGCCGATGAGGCGGCGCGTGTCATTCGCACCGTTCCCGGCGTTGCCCGTGTGTCTTTGGCGTATCACACCAATCGTGACCCGCGGGAGTACTGCGCCGCCGCCGTGAAGGCGCTGCGCGAGTTTGGTTCCTTCGATTCTTTTAAGGTGCACGCCAAGCGCTCCAATACCGACTATGAGCTCACCTCGATTGACATCAATCGTCAGGTGGGCGAGGTGCTGTGTGAGGCCTTCCCCGATAAAAAGGTTCAAATGCACGACCCCGATGCGATGGTGCACGTACTGGTGGTCCAGGGTAGCGTTTATGTGTACGCTCGCTCCGAGCGCGGCGTGGGCGGTCTGCCGGTGGGTTCTGCCGGCAAGGTCGTGACGCTGCTGTCGTCGGGTATCGATTCTCCGGTGGCGACCTGGATGCTCGCGCGTCGCGGCGCGGTGTGCGTGCCGGTACATTTCTCTGGTCGTCCGCAGACGCCCGATACGAGCGAGTATTTGGTGCAGGACATCATCCGTGCGCTTGAGCCGGGTGTCCAGATCGGCCGCCTGTACGTGGTGCCGTTTGGCGACTGCCAGCGTGAGATTTCGGTCACCTGTCCCAGCAATCTGCGCGTGATCATGTATCGCCGCATTATGTATTCGGTTGCCGAGCGCATTGCACACATCGAGGGCGCCAAGGCCATCGTTACGGGCGAATCGCTTGGGCAGGTTGCCTCCCAAACGCTTGAGAACATCATGGCCGTCAACGAGGCCGTGAAGATTCCCGTGTTCCGTCCGCTCATCGGGTCCGACAAGCAGGAGATCATCGCGCGCGCCGAGGAGATCGGTACGTTCGATATCTCGACTGAGGCCGCTCCCGACTGCTGCACGCTATTTATGCCGCGCCGTCCCGAGACGCACGCTAAACTCGATGCCGTGCATGAGGCCTGGGAGTTGTTCGATCACGAGGAGATGATCGAGCGCCTGCTCAAGCAGACCGAGTACATCGACTTCGAGAGCAACACGTATAAGGCCCCCAAGACCTTAAAACGCAAACATTCGGAGCTTGCTCCGCGTGAGATTTACCAAGATCACGAGTAAATTTGTGCATAGACCGACGATGCGCCTGCATCGTCGGTCTTTTGCTATCTGGGCATTTTGCGGCTATGTGTTCATTTGCTGACGTGTGCCTGAATAAATGGACAGATTTGTGCAAGGTTTTGGTCGGTTTTTGGTTTGACCGCTAAAACCGGTTTTGGGGCGTGGCTGTTGCGGGACTCCTTTCCTGACACGATGGTGTTGGGAGGTTTTGCTATGGCGCAGCGCGAACAACACGAACGGGTCAAAAAGATGGACCGCTGGGCGGACAAGCTGCTCGGTCATAAGGCAGTGGTGATGGCGATACTTGTCGTCATTGCGATGGCGAGCGGCTTGGCGATGGCGAACCTTGGCGGCGGCACCGGCGGCGTGTCGTTTGAGCACACTGATGGTTC
>URNK01000166.1 GCA_900549195.1 uncultured Collinsella sp. | reverse complement strand
ACGAGATGAGCGCTAGTCTCGTGGGCTCGGAGATGTGTATAAGAGACAGTTCGTGCTGCTTCGGTTTCGCCACGCGTCGTGACGCTCGAAATATCAAAACTCACCGTGGTTCCGTGGTCGATGGCCTGCTCGACGAGCTCGCACGTGTCGATGCGCTTGATGGGCGTGCGTGTTGCCTTGGTGGCCTTGCTGCCTGCGCCTGGAACGGGTTCGGGTATATCGAGGTAGCTGCGAACGTCGGCACTCGCCATGGCAACTAAGTGCTGCGCCATGCTCTTGCGGATAGCGATAGGCGTGGAGCGGTTGCGCATGACCATACCGTGGAGCCTGATGATCTCTTCGTCGGTGAGCGGACGGGTAAGAAGTTTGTATCCCACGCCGCGTTTGTACTCAATTTCGTATCCGGCATGGCGAAGCGCGGAGATGGCGGTGTAGATGCTGCGCCGCGCCGCCGAGATGGGCATGCGGGCGGGGTCGTCAGGATGGGCGAGGCGCCGGATCAGCTCATCGGAAAGCATAGCCTTGTCTTCGCCGGTGTTTTCGCTCAAGAGCTGCAGGATGCGAACGGCGCGATAGGCTGCCATCGAGGCGGCGCCCCTCGTCGTGGTGTCGTAGGTTTCAACAGTGGCTTCGGTCATCGTGCCCACGTCCTTTCCGTTTTGGGTGGTGACGGTATGGAGCCTAGGACGCGGGGCTTTCCCAGGGGCGCAGGGCGCTCTGGGCGGTCGGTAGTCGTCGGCAAACGGCGGGTCGAGTTTTCAACAGCCCTGCCCAACTGACCAAAAACTTGCCAAAAGCTTGACGGATGCTGTTGAAAAAAGCGTCTCTCGACCGATGTCGAGAGACGCTTATGCGATGAGCGTTGGCGTGTGGCGACGCGAGCTAGCGTCCGACAATTAGAAGTCGGCGTTGCCCACGGTGCGCGGGTGCGGCAGGACGTCGCGGATGTTGCCCACGCCGGTCAGATACATGACCAAGCGCTCGAAGCCCAGACCGTAGCCGGCGTGCTTGCAGGAACCGTAGCGGCGCAGGTCAAGGTAGTACTTGTACTGCTCGGGATTCATTCCCAGGTCCTTGATGCGGGCCTCGAGCAGATCCAGGCGCTCCTCGCGCTGGGAGCCACCGATGATCTCGCCGATACCGGGAACCAGGCAGTCGGCGGCGGCGACGGTCTTGCCGTCCTCGTTCATGCGCATGTAGAAGGCCTTGATCTCGGCCGGGTAGTCGGTTACGAAGGTCGGGCGCTTAAAGTGCTCCTCGGTCAGGAAGCGCTCGTGCTCGGTCTGCAGGTCGATGCCCCAGCTCACGGGGTAGTCAAACTTGTGACCGGCGGCGACGGCCTGCTCCAGGATCTCGACGGCCTCGGTGTAGGTAACGCGGGCAAAGTCGGAGTTGGCGACATGGTCCAGGCGCTCGAGCAGACCCTTGTCCACAAACTTGTTGAGCATATTAAGCTCGTCGGGGCAGGTTGCCATGACGTCCTTAAGGACGTACTTGAGCATGGCCTCGGCGTTATCCATGTAGTCGTTAAGGTCGGCAAAGGCCATCTCGGGCTCGATCATCCAAAACTCGGCGGCGTGGCGCGTGGTGTTGGAGTTCTCGGCACGGAAGGTGGGGCCAAAGGTGTACACGTCGCCAAAGGCCATGGCAAAGTTCTCGGCATTGAGCTGGCCGGACACGGTGAGGCTTGCATGCTTGCCAAAGAAGTCCTGGCTCCAGTCGACCTCGCCGGACTCGGTGAGGGGCGGATTTTTGGGGTCGAGCGTGGTCACGCGGAACATCTCGCCGGCGCCCTCGCAGTCACTCGTGGTGATGATGGGGGTGTTGACGTAGACAAAGCCCTGCTCCTGGAAGAAGCGGTGGATGGCGGCAGCCGCGACAGAGCGGATGCGGAACACGGCGCGGAACAGGTTGGTGCGCGGGCGCAGGTGCTGCTGGGTGCGCAGGAACTCGACGGTTGCGCGCTTCTTCTGCAGCGGGTAATCCGGGGCGCTGACGCCCTCGACCTCGATGGAGGTGGCAGAAAGCTCGAAAGGCTGGGGCGCATCGGGGGTCAGCTTGACGGTGCCGGTGCAAATGAGTGCGGCCGAGACGTTTTGATGGGCGATCTCGTCGTAGTTGTCGAGCGCCTCGCGGTTCATGACGACCTGCAGGTCGCGGAAGCAGCTGCCGTCGTTGAGCGTAACAAAGCCAAAGTTCTTCATGTCGCGGATGGACTTGACCCAGCCGGCGACGGTGACGGTCTGGCCGCCGAGCGACTCGGCATCGGCATAGAGCTGCGCGATTTTGGTGCGGTTCACGTATCCTCCCATAACGGTTGAATGATAGTTATCCATACAGTTCGATATTCTAGCAGCTCGGCTCATTTGGGCTATACAGATAAGGCATTGGCGGGATGGTTTTTCAAACGAAAAGCGCCCGCGGCCAAATGGTCGCGGGCGCTTGACGAGGTGCCTTTTGGCTGTGTGGCGTGGGGCCTGGCTACTTGGTCTTGGCAACCAGCAGCGGGTCGCCAAGCTTGACGAGCGGGTTGCCGCCGATAAGCGTTCCAGACTCGCCGACATGGTCGATGCTCTTAAGACGATCGAGCTCGGAGACGATGACGGTCACGATGTCCTCGTGACCAGCGGCCTTAATGGCCTCGCGGTCGAAGCTGATGAGCGGCTGGCCTGCCTTGACCACATCGCCCATCTCGACAAAGCGGGCAAAACCCTTGCCGTTCATTTCCACGGTGCCCAGGCCAACATGGATGAACACGCGAAGACCATCCTCGGTGATCATGCCGATGGAGTGGTTGGTGACAGTGGTGGCACCGATGCGGCCGTTGGCGGGCGCATAGATGGTGCCGGTAATGGGCTCGATGCCATAGCCCTGGCCAAGCATGCCCGAGGCGATCGTCTCGTCGGGAACCTCGTTCAGGTTGACGAGCACGCCGTTGACGGGGGCATAGATGACGCCTTCGCGGGTAGCGAAGCTTGCTGCGGGCGGAACGGACGCCTCGCCGGTCGAGGTGAAGGTGGACTTAAGCGAATCGAGCAGACCCATAGTTGCCTCCAACTTAAATAGGCGCATATCGCGCGTTTGGTTTGCCGGAAACGTTTCACATGTGTTTCGCGGCTTGGTCAACGCCCCTATTCTACGCTGCTCAACGATACCTCTGAACTGGGATTATGTGATATATCAGTTGAAGGGAAACTTATTGCCGGAGTGTTTCTGCGCCACGGGTTCAAGTGGGGTACGCTTGAAGGCGAAAAACAAGGGCGCATAATTTGCGCGAAGGGAGCACATATGATTGTCGAGAACCATGCGCTGTGGGGCGAGGAGCCGACCGAGGAATATCCGGCGACGTTTACGTATTTGGGTGCCGAGCCGCTGCCCGATAAACCGAATGGCCGCCGCCCTGCCGTGATTATCTGTGGCGGAGGTGCGTTTACGCATATCGCTCCGCATGAGCAGGATCCTGTGGCGTTTGCGTTTTTGGATCACGGTTACCAGGCCTTTGTGCTCAACTATGTCACGAGTTCTACGGGTGACGTGAGCTTTCCGCACCCCCAGGCAGATCTTGCCAAGATGGTCGCCACGGTGCGCGCCAACGCCGACGAGTGGCATGTCGATCCTAAGCGCGTGTGCGTCGTGGGATTCTCGGCGGGCGGCATGATCTGCGCCTCGCTGGCAACGCAGTGGAAGACCGGCCCCTTCGCGGCACTTGCCGGGGCACGTCCGGACGACATTCGTCCCGATGCCGTGGTGCTGGGTTATCCATTGCTCGACTTTGCCTATGTGCGCGACATGCAGACGCGCGATCCGCGCATTGACTTGCGTGTGCCCAAGACGGGCGGCAAGACGGGGCGCGATCTGCTCAACGACTACCTGTCGATGGTGACGGGCGGCGAGGCAACTGACGAGCATTTGGCCGATATCTGCCCCACCACGCATGTTTCGCGTCAGATGCCACCGACCTTTGTGTGGGGCGTGTCCGACGACAAGACGGCGCCGATCGCGCAGGTCTACCCGTTTGCGCAGCGCATGGCCGAGGAGGGCGTTGCATGCGAGATGCACGTCTTCGACCAGGGCGGTCACGGCCTTTCGCTCGGCAACGCCTGTCTCTTATACACATCTCCGAGCCCACGAGACTAGCGCTCATCTCG
>URNK01000165.1 GCA_900549195.1 uncultured Collinsella sp. | reverse complement strand
AGATGAGCGCTAGTCTCGTGGGCTCGGAGATGTGTATAAGAGACAGGTCTACACCGTCCTGTTCATGGCCGCTATGTGGGCGTTCGTACTCGATGCCGACGAGAAGAACATGCTCGCTGCTCGCCTGCCGTTCCTTCGTTAGGAGTTCGCTGTGTCTTATGACGAGATGAAGATATCCAAGCTCGGCGAAGCCTGTTGTGGCTGTGGTGCATGTGCCGCGAAGTGCCCCAAGTCGTGCATCTCCATGCAGGAGGATAAGTTTGGCTTCCTACATCCCGTTATCGATGCAGGCGCCTGTCTGGGGTGCCATGCGTGCGATTCGGTATGTCCCGCGCTTGGCGGGGGCAAGTGCGACGAAGCTCTCGGGATCCGCTGGGCCAAGGGCAAGTCCAGTGAGCTGTTGGAGGCTTCCTCCAGTGGCGGCATCTTTGGCCTCCTAGCAGAAAGTGTGATCGCGGGCGGCGGTGTTGTCTGCGGAGCCGCCTGGGCCGACGGCTGCCGCCACGTCGAGCATGTGCTGGTCGAGGACGTTGTCTCTCTCGATCGTGTCATGCGCTCCAAGTACGTCCAGAGCCGCGTAGGCAGGGAGGTCTACGCGGGGGTTCGCGATGCAATCCGCTCGGGTCGCCGTGTGCTCTTCGCTGGTACCGCGTGCCAGGTCGCGGGCCTCAAGCGCTATCTGGGAAAGACGGGGGGGAGCGCCCTTCTCCTCACCGTTGACGTTATCTGCCACGGTGTCCCGGCGCCGCGCCTATGGTCGGAGTGGATTGACTACAAGAATGTGCTCCGCGATTCGAACGTCTGTGACGTTAATATGCGGAGTAAGACAACCGGATGGTTGTCTTACTCCGCTATGTACGAGTACATAGCGGAGAAAGACCCATTCTCGTCTTGCGAGTCCACCATTTTCAATCAAGACTGGTACATGAAAGCGTTTCTGGCCAATGCGTCGCTGAGGCCCTCTTGTTTCATGTGTCCTGCCAAGAGAAGTTGCGGCTCCGACATCACCCTCGGCGACTTCTGGGGTTTCCAGGGCATCCATCCTGAGGTCGACTACTCTAAGGGTGTCTCTGCGGTTATCTGTAATACCGATAAGGGTATCGCAGCTTTTCAAGGAATTGCGAACTCCATTGACTGTGGCGATGCGACCATCGAACAGGTTCTTGCTGGCAATCCTAGCCTGGTCAAATCGGTTGCCCCGTATGCGAAGTGCGATGAGTTTATGGCAGATTTTGCTTCAAGGATGGGTATCGAGGGACTGATGGCTAAGTACGACTTCAAGTCGTCTCTTAAGCAGCGCGTCCGCGGCAAACTCGGAGCGATCAAACGCAAGGTGCTCAAGGTTGCTCGCGAGGGCATTCGCTAGCGGCATGCGACGGGCAGCTGCAAGCGGTGCGTGAGCCCTCCAAAGTTCAAAACGTCAGATCGTACCCTCAGATTGCTCTAGAAGTACTTAGTAATAGTGAATATCGGCAATATGGAAGGGGCCTATGAGCAGCTGCTGGTGCATCCCATCGTATTAAAACCAATTTGTTACTTCTTGGGGTACAAAAATGAGCAGGCTACATGAGGAAAATTGGCAAACTAGATGAATGCGAAAAGGCTAAGATGGAATCAGCATTTAATTTCGTCTGTGGAAGAGTTCGCTTGCTAAAACAAATTATTCATATAGTTACATGGTCGCTTGTAAAAAAGTCTTTTAAATGGTCGTTTGCAATCATTGGTGCAATTTCGACGATTATGGGAGTTGCGGGCGTGTCTCTCATCGACCTGCTTCCGAAAGATTCGGGATGCCCGTTTAGGCTCTTTGTGCTCGTAATCCTATTTGTCTTACTGGCCTTCTTCGCAGCGATCGTCACATACCATCACAATAAAGACGGAGTCCATTTGGTTATTAACGGAATGGACGTAGACATTGTGGTCGACGACCTTTTTTATACTGAGGGCGTTAAGGTCATTCCGTTCAATGAATATTTCGACATTAAGGTTGACGACAGGGTAATTTCAAAAAATTCCCTTAACGGCATTTTTATTGAGAAGTATGCCGACCGGAACGCTCTCAAGCAGGCTGTCGAAGAAAGGCAACCGAGTTTGCTGAAACCCTTTAAGGCTGGGGATGGCCGAATTTGCTATCCTCTCGGCACTATTAAGGATTGCGACGGATTCGCCATGCTCGCCTTCACCCATATGGATGAAGTGAATCGTGCTTATCTTCGTCGTGGTCAGTATGAGGAATGCTTGCTCAATATGTGGGACGAGCTCGATCGGATGTATGCAGGCAGGCGAATCGTACTTCCGTTGTTGGGGTCTGGAATAACAAGGTTCGAAAACGGAAAACCCTCAGAGGATGATCTTCTTCGTTGCATGCTTTGCACCCTGAGGGCTTCGAAGCATCATTTTAAGGAAGGCGTTAATGTCGTGTTAACGAAGAAGACCGCTGCACGCATGAGGTTATTCGAGGTTAACGGTTATGCAGAGGCCTGGAACAATAGGATTGGAGAGAAAGATGGTTTATAGGACAAGAACCTACATCGCCGCAGACTGGGACGGTGATCGAGATGCGGTCGAGCAGCTGCATAAATGGAACGACAGCAATTATTGGGAGCTTTCGTTCCCGGACGCTCACGACCTACAGCAGTCGCGCGACTCCAGTTTGCCATGCAGCATAAAGAGCTCTCTGAAAAAGAGAATGGATGGATCTAAACGATTCGTACTTATCGTTGGAGACTCGACCGACTCCGTAACTAAAGGAAGCTGTCAGCACTGTGGAAGCTATAATTCATGGACTTCAAGCTGCGCTCGTTCGCATAGCGTCGACTATCGTAGCTTCATTAAATACGAATGCGATAAAGCCGTTCAGGCCGGCATCGACATCGTTGTGCTGTACAACTCCGCATGCGTCACAAGGTCGAAATGTCCTTTAAAAGTTAGATTCGAAGGAAATCATGTTCCTATGAAATGCTGGAAAGATGGTGTACTCAAATGGGATTACGACGCTGTCAAAAAAGCACTCCAGTAAAGACTTTCCACGTGCAGTGCTGAATGATGGGGCAAGAGGCCTTACCGGAAAGTTTGTTTAAATCCATCCAAATTGTCATGAAACACGCGAAAAAAGGGCGTGCTCTTGGTGGCCTACGCGATTATGTTAGGCATAATCTCCTTTCACCGACTGGCAAAACGATTTACACCTAATTATTGGCGCTGCTCAGGGACATTTTCTTTGTTTACGGCTTGATCTCGCTAAACTAATAACTGCTGCTACCAGGGCATTTTCTGGTGCACATTCTATTGGCTCCTGCGAAGATCGGAGCGGGTATGTTTGCTGCCGAGTCCTACACCAGCCGTCATTACATTGCGATTGTTGTCATGGCCTGCCTATGCGTTTTGCTGGGCGGGCCTTCTTATGCCGCGGGCGCGGAGAGCCTCATCATCGCGGGCGCGACGTACTACGAGCCGGGCGTGTCGGGCCCCGGCTGGGCGTGGACCGATGCCGGCCACCTGGAGCTTAACGGCTACGCGGGCGAGGCCATCGGCGCCGACGGCGACCTGGTCCTGACGCTTACCGGGCAAAACTCCGTGACGGAATCACATGCGCCCGATGCGGACATCACGCTGTGCGGCATGGAGGTGTGGGGCAACCTGACGCTTCGCGGCACCGGGACCCTGACGGCGACGGGCTCGCAGTGCGGGATCCACGTGTCACAGGCGCTCGTGGTGGACGGCTGCACCGTCGATGCCCGGGCAGGCGGGGCCGATGTAACGGACGAGGCGGTCGCCGGCGTGATCGCAGGCGACATGGCCGTGCGCGGCGGCGGACGCGTCGTTGCCGCGGGCGCCGGGTCCGGAGCGGGCGTGCGCGCTTACGGCGTGTATCTGCAGGATGCGGGCCTTGGCGTTGGTGCGGCCGGCTGTCGTCTTTCCGTCGACGCATCGTGGCTTGATGCGACCGGTGCCGACGGCGGTGTTGCGTGCACGGGCGGGTCGCTTGTGTCCGCGCGGTTTGTGACGCCTGCTGGCGGAGCCTTTGGTGCTGGCTGCGTGGTGGATGCCTCCGGTGCGGTGGCGCCGCATGTGGTGATTGAGCCCGATATGGCCACGCCGCCGGCGGGGGAGACCGACAGGGGCGAGGTACCTGGCGAAAGCGCGGACAAGTCTCCCGCCGATGCTAACCCC
>URNK01000164.1 GCA_900549195.1 uncultured Collinsella sp. | reverse complement strand
GTATCGGGCTCGTCATAAATCACACCGAGCACGTCGCGCACGACATGCATCGCGGTATCTGAGCCGCCGCCGCCCTGCTCCAGGACAGTAGCGATGACATACTTGGGATTATCGGCCGGTGCATAGGCGCAGAACCAAGCGTATTCGTCCTCGCCGCTTTTCTCGCCCGTGCCCGACTTGCCGTATACCTGCGGCGTCAGGGTACCAAAGTGCGCCGCCAGGGACGTCGATGCCGTGTAAATCACGTCGTGCATGCCTTTGCGAACAAGAGCCAAATCCGAATCGCTGTTGATCTTGGCCTCCAGGCGCTTCTTCTTGCCCTTGCCGTTGTACTTATAGGCATCGCCGTCGCCATCGCGCGACACGGCAGACAAAAACACGTGAGGCACGTACTGTTTGCCGCCGTTGGCAAGACCCATATAGGCACACGCCATCTGCAGGGGCGTCACCAGGATGTCGCCCTGACCGATGGCAATGTTGGTCATATCGCCGGCATTCCACTTGCGGTCCTCGGCAGATGCGTCGGTGAAGTACGACTCTTTCCACTCGGCATCGGGAATACGGCCCGCGCCCTCACTCGGCAGATCGATACCGCAGGTCTTGCCTAGACCCCAGCGACGAAAGACCTCCTGCAGGCCCTCGGAATGTTTCTCGTCATAAAAGAACGCCTTGCCCATGTCGTAGAAGACGGGGTCGCACGAGTTGGCGATACCCGACTGCAGCGTCATGGTGCCGTGGCCGGAATGCAGCCAGCAGTACTTGCCCCACGACTTGCCCAGACCCGTCCAATAACCCGTGCAGTTGGTCGTCTGCCCCGACGTGTAGGTTCCAAACTCAAGACCGGCCAGTGCCGAGAGCGGCTTGATGGTCGAGGCCGACATGTACTGTCCGCTAATGGCGCGGTTGAGCAGCGGGTGCGAACCCTTGTCATCATTGAGCTCGGTCCACACGTCATTTGAGACACCGCCGATAAAGACGGACGGATCGAACTTGGGCTCGCTCGCCATGCCCAGGATCTCGCCATTGTTGGGATCGAGACACACCACTGCGCCGTTGCCGGCATTGCTGTAGCCAGTGGTCTTGGCAAGCTCGATAGCGCTCGCCAGCGCCGTCTCACAGGCCTGCTGAATCTTAAGGTCGAGCGTGAGCTTAATGTCGGAGCCGGCCTTCGCGGGCACGGCGCCGGCCTGACCGGTCACATTGCCCGAGGCATCGACCTTGACGGTCTGCTCGCCACGAATGCCCTGCAGCAGGTTTTCGTAGTAGCTCTCAACGCCCGCCTGGCCCACGATATCGCCCGACTGGTACGTAATCTTGCCAGCAGAAGCATCATCATCGCCAGAGGTTTTCTTATTCTGGGCCTCGAGCTGCTCGGAGGTAATGGTGCCGGTATAGCCCAAGATATGGCATGCCGTCTCGCCATATGGATACTGACGCTCGGTACGCTCGGCAATCTTGACGCCCGGGAACTCGCCGGCGTGTTCCTTGATATAGGCAACCGTGGAGCGACGGACGTCCGTCGCGATGGTATGCAGGCTCTGAGCGCCCTCTGTATTGTCCTGAATATTGCGAAGGACCGCCACGTAAGGCATTCCAAGCACGTTGGCAAGATGGCGAACCAGAACCTCATCCTCGGCAAGGTCGCGGTAGGCCACGACAGCAAGTGAGGGACGGTTCTGGACAAGCGCCACGCCATTGCGGTCGAGGATGCGACCGCGCACAGCGGGTGTTGTAACGGTGCGAGTCTGATTACTATTGGCCTGCTTCTCGTAATAGTCAGATGAGACCATCTGCATGCCCCACAGCTTGACGGCGAGCGCCGCAAACATCGCGCCCACACCCGTGGTGAGGATGGAAAAGCGGCCCTTAAAGGCGGTCACCGCGGTATTACCCTCGCCCTCGGTGGCGCGCGGGGCCGTTCCATGCTGCGTATCGTAGGTAAAACGGGAATCGCCACGACGCATGATGACCAGCGCGACCACGATGGCCACAACCAGCACGATACCGGCGATAATAACCGTCATCTGGGAAGACATCTACGGGCCTCCCCTATTTGAGCTTACGGGTCTTGGGCTTAAAGCGCATACCCGTCTGGCGTCCGCCACGTGCGGAGAATCCATAGCCGGACTGCGGCACGACGCCGGACATCAAAAACGGAATGGCAACCAGACCCGTCAGGATCGAGGACGGCAGCGCATGGCCGAAGATCGCCACGACAAAGCTCGTCTCCAAACCCATAAACAGCAAGACGATGCTGTAGATCACATTAATGACGAGCGCGAAGGCGCCCACAGTGACGCCGCGCGCACTCGGGGTACCGCCCGTCTGACCGACGGCGCTGTGCACCAGGGCAAAAGAACCCACGGTCAGCAGGAGCGACATAACGCCCACCGGCACGGCAGCGGACAGGTCATAGAACAAGCCGCTGCAAAAACCGCACACGACGGCACGGGTCGGGTCGCCCGAGAACACGCTTAGGCACACCAGGATAATCATGAAGTTGACGCGACCGCCCGCAATGGAGATCTGCGGTGCCAGGCCTGCCTGCAGCAGCACGCACACGATGGCGGCGATTACAAACGTACGGGAGCTCATCCCCTGCTCGTGTAGATCCATGGACATGCCCCCTATTCGCTCGAGCCGGAATCGGTCGTCTCGGACGCGTCGGAACTGTCATCCGAACTCTCGTCCTTCGTCTTGGTCGCAGCGTCGCGCGACGTTCCCTGCGGCGTGCTATTAGCGGTGCTCACGTCCTCATCCGAAGCCGACTGTTCGTCGGTCAGCGAGGTGATGACCAGCACTTCCTCGTTGTTCTCGGCCGTGGTCTGAGCGCGCACCACAATGGTGTAGTACACGTCGTTTGCCGACTTCTCAACCGACGAGACGGTGCCGAGCGGTAGACCCTTGGGGAATACACCGCCAATGCCCGAGGTCACGATGATGTCGCCAACCTTAACATCGGAGTCGACGCTCACGTACTCAAGACGCAGCGTGCCGTCAGCCTGACCCTGCAGCATGCCCTGGGCGCGCGTGTCCTGTACCATGGCGGACACACCCGAGTTCTCGTCGCCAATAAGGCGCACGGTAGAGGTCTTGGCCGATACCTCGATAATCTGACCGATAACACCGGCAGAACTCGTCACGGGCATGTTGATGGTAAGGCCGTCGGCAGAGCCCTTGTCGATGGTTACGGTCGAGGTCCAGGCATCGCCCGAGGCACCAACGATACGAGCAGCGGTCGATTTGAGGTTGTAGGTCGACTGCAGGCCGACCAGCCCCTCCAGACGCTCGGCGGTCTTTTGAGCCTCGGAGAGCTCAGCAACCTTAGAGGTCAGCTCCTCGTTTTGCTTCTTAAGCTCGTCAAGCGTGTCCTGCGACGCCGTAAGGTTAGAGAACACGTTGCCGATCGCATTGAAGGGGGCCGCCACAGCCGAGCCCACAAAGCGCACCGGCGAGGTAATCGTCGTCACGCCCGAACGCACGGCATGAATCGGTCCTGCCTCGCCCTCGCGGATGTAAAACGTGAGCAGCAACACCGAAATCAGGCTGAAAACAATCAACGGGCGCATACCCGTTGATTGTCGCTTGGTATTCAGATTTGTGGAGAAACCCGAAGATCGTGCCAAATGGAATCCACCTTTTGGAAATTAAGCATTGGTCTGGACGAAGCCGCCATCAAACGCATTGGCCTCGAGCACGCGGGCACAGCCGTTAACGACGTTATCGAGCGCCGTGGGGCTGACGTTGACCGAAACACCGGTCTCATCGCGCAGGCGCACGTCGAGACCGCGCAGCAGCGCGCCGCCACCAGTCAGCAAAATACCGTAGTACATAAGGTCCGAGGCAAGATCGGGAGGCGTAGCGTCGAGTGCGTCCTTGACGGCCTTGGCCATCTCGTCGAGCGGCTTGTTGAGCGCGCGACGAATCTCCTCGCTCTCGATGCGCACGGTCTTGGGCAGACCGGTGATCACGTCGCGGCCGTTGACCTCGACGTCGAGCTCGTCCTTGAGCGGCACGGCGGAGCCGACCTTGATCTTGATGTCCTCTGCCGTACGCTCGCCGATGGCCAA
This sequence comes from uncultured Collinsella sp., assembly GCA_900549195.1. GTDB lineage: Bacteria > Actinomycetota > Coriobacteriia > Coriobacteriales > Coriobacteriaceae > Collinsella. Next base: position 107 of record URNK01000164.1, on the reverse strand, counting down.
GTTGTAGGCATCACGAACGTGCGTGAGGATGGCCTGATCGAACTCGTCGCCGGCAATACGGATGGACTGCGAGACGACGATGCCACCCATAGCGATAACGGCAACCT
>URNK01000163.1 GCA_900549195.1 uncultured Collinsella sp. | reverse complement strand
GATGTTATCCAGGGTTCGCGCCTGGACTTTGACGGCGGCGCCTTCTTTTGGCAATACCAACTCATCCTTTCACTCGGCATTCCCAACCCTGTCGCCAAGTGGGACCTGGGACCCGAGGGCTACCGCGCCATGAACCAACTATGCTTTGAGGGCGGCATGTTCTCGCGCCGCGTGGTCGACAAGATCGGCCTGCCCGATGCGCGATTCTTCATCTACGGCGACGATGCCTGCTATGGTTACGTGGCCAGCCAGCACTTCCCCGCCGCCGTTGTGGCCGACCTGGTGCTCAAGCGCGCCCGCGCCGTCTCTAACTGGGATATCGCCGGCAAGCGCCAGCTCAACTCCACGAGCGACACCAACCGTTACTACATCATGCGCAACCGCGGTTATCTGGCACGCTACATGCAGATCTACGGCGACTACCACCCTATGCTGTTCCGTCTGGGCAACGCCGCGACCTTCTGCAAGGAATTCATTCGCCTGGCCGCGGTCGACAAGTGCTTTAAGACCGGCATTCCGGCGCTGCGCCGAGGTATGAAGGACGCCCGCAAGATCATCAAGGATCCCAACTGGAAGCCCATGCCGCCCCTGAAGGACACCGAGTAACGGAAGCCGGAAACACCTCGGTGCTTAAAGCCGCTGGCACACCGTAGCCACATGCTGCCCATCAAAACCGAACCCCCAGCGCATGCGACCCACGCCGGGGCGCGGTACACGGATTTCGTCGATGCCGTCGCGCTCTATGTCGAGTAGCGACTGCACGGCCAGCAATTCCAGGCCCAGCGCATCCACATCGGGGTCATACATCAAGTTAATCGTTATCAGCGGGCGCTCGTCCAGCATGCCAATCGTATCTGCTACGTCGAACACAGCACCCGTAGGGAAAACCTGGATGTCCCAGCGACCTGCGCCACACTTTCGCCTCGAGGCAGGATTGGCATAGCCCGGTAAGCCAAAGCAGAGCCCCTGCAAGAGCAGATGATATGGCAGCGGCTTATCTGGGTCGGTCTCACCGATTCCCGCATCCCCCAGGATGCGGCTTAGCGCCCGCCTCACCGCATCCTCATCCCCACGGCACAGCCCGTCGCGAAACGCATCGACGTCTCGAATGTCTTCGGCAGCGCACTCAAACCACTCAACAATCACTAGACGCAAGGCCTGGCGAAGCTCTTTATTGGGCAATCGCAAAGCACGGAGGCGATCGCCATGCTCTGGCTCCTCAGTCATATCTGTCGTCAGGAAACCGGACAGATACAGCGCTGTCCACATGCCATCGTCAGGCGAGACATCTGGCTCTGCAGTGCCCAAACAAAGCGGGACCTCAGCGCACCCATGGGCCTCGAGCAAATCGAACAAGACCGAAAGGCGGTCGAGATTCCACCCGGCAACTACCTTACTCAGGCAATCGGCATATCCATACAGATCGGCACGCACGGGCGCCGTGCAGCCTCGGTCCAGAAAACCGATCACACGCGCTGGATTCGAGCAATAATCCCTACCAAACCGATATCCCTCGAGCCATTCACGCGCATCATCAAGGTATTCCTCGCGCCCAGCATGATTCAACAGAGCCTGGACCTCGGCATCCGAAAAGCCGAACCAACGGTCACACCACGTCGAAAGCGGCGTCGTCAGATAATACGAGCAACTGCGCGAAGAAAGCGCCGCTTCGGCAGGACCGGGACGCTCCCCCATCAGACACGTCAGCCGCAACGAATCGTGCGCAGCGGCAATGGCCTCGAACAGCACACGATCGAATAGCCCTGCCGGATCGGTGCCAGAAGCGCCACTCGCGCTCGCACGGCCCAACCACGCCGCGTCGTACCCATCAACGAGCAATACAACCTGCTCATCGCAGGCCATCTCCAGCAGCTCAATGAGCACACCAAGCACCGAGTCAACCTCGTCCGCGCTCGCTACGCCACGCGCAACGCGTTCGATGTGACGCACCTTATCTCGTGCTAAATCCGGAGCCTCCAAAAGCGCCAGCAGGCGGGCGCACTCGCCCGAAAGAGCATCGCGCACAACGTCGGCAATAGCGGCGCCACGCCTCGCAGCGCAAGAAAAGTCCAGCGATATCACCGGATAGCAAGCGTACTCATCCCGATAACGCCCGCCGTCCGCATCCCAAATCTGAGCATCGGCAAACAAAGTCTGACCAGCGCGACCGACCGCTGGACGCTCCAGAAAAGCCCTGAGCATCGACAGGTTCATACTCTTGCCAAAACCCTCGGGTCGACAGCACAACACAACGGATGCGTCGCAGTCCAGCACGTCGGCAATAAACATGGTTTTATCGATGAGTAAACACCGATTGATTGCATCGGAAAAGTCGTGTACATCAACCAGTAGAGCTGCGTTATCCGCATGATTGAGCAACCGCGCACCAAACGCATGAATAAAACCACAATTCACCTGTTCAGACACCGTAAACTCTCCCTCTAACGCAGCACGATGCCCATTGTAACGAGCAGGCGGAGCGCAACAATATCGACTTGCAAAGGTTTCGGGCAACGGTAGCAACTGACGCCCCGAGGGGGGCATAACAAATCGTTGTGCAACAAAAACGGGATCCGATGCGGCTGCACCGGACCCCGTCTCAAACGCTTTGAAAACAATCTGAAAGGCTACTCCTCCGAGCCGTCCTCCCCAGAAGCCTTCTTCTGCTGATCGAGCTTATGCTTACCACTTACGATAGACGTAGCGCCCAGTGTGGCCAAGCTCGCGCTGGCAAGGCTCGCCATCACAATCAGATCGCCCGTCTTGGGCATGTTGCCGCCCGAGGACTTGGTAGCTGTAGTCGTCGTGGTCGTGGTGGTCACCGTTTTGGAGTCATTTTGCTCCTGATTCTGGTTGTCAGCACCGCTCTTGTCGTCGTCTTCGGACTGTTTCTTTTCGTCCTCGGTCTTTTTCTTTTCGCCCTCGGTTTTGCTCTCGTCCTTCTTCTGAGCGGATTTGTCGTCCTTCTCCTCAGAGCTAGAACCCTTATCGGATTCGGTCTTCTCGGAAGCCTTGTCCTTGGAGTCGCCCTTTGCGGCTTCGGTCTTTTCCGTGGAAGCCTGATCAGAGTTGTCCTTGTTCTGAGTCGAGCCATTATTGACGCCAGCCATCAGCGAAGAGCCCAACGTAGAACCAAGCTGCACGGAGAAAGAAGGCTTCTTGTCCGGCGAAGCAACGGGAGCGTCCGGGGCCTTATTCGAGTCGTCCTTGGAAGCATCGGAATCAGAAGCGGCGCCAGTGTTAGAGTCATTGCTAGAACCAGTATCGGCGGAAGAATCGCTCGAGCCAGTGGAAGAGTCAGAGGAACCAGCGTCGGTCGAACCAGAGGCGGCGCTGCCCGTATTGCCGGCAGAGCTTGAAGACGAATCGCCCGCAGCAGAGCCGTTCGAATCGGAGCCGTTCGAGGTGGAACCGTCGTTGATAGTGCCACCAGCAGAGCCATTACCGTCAGCATCGGTCGAGGGCGCATCCATCCTGTCATCGTTGGCATCGTCACTCGAGCCGTCATTCGAATCAGGCGTCGGCGAGGGCGCCGGCGTGGGCTCGGGCTGCACGGGCGTCGCAGCGGCAGCCTCGTCCTCAGCGATATAAACCAAGCAGTCCTTTAGCTCGTTGCGGTAGCGGTTCTTCCAGCCCTCATGATACTGGGGCTGACTCGAAAACTTAGTGGCGACATTGTTGACCACGCTATTGGAGAGCGCCGTCACAAACTCGCGGTCGGACATATCGTTGGAAAGATTCGCCCAGCGGAAAAAGTCCCTGCAGCCACCGGTGCCGCACATGTTGGTGATGCTCCACACCATGCCCTTGACGCAATCGGCGCGACCCGAAATATCAATACCCAGGCCGCTCTTGAGCCACGCCTCGGTCACCGCATAGTACGAGTTGTACGCATAGGCATCCTGCAGAGCCGAAAACTCAGCAGGGTCGGTGTTATAAGCGCCCTGGAAGGCCTCCTGCGCAATACGGCCCAACTCGGTGAGCTGGCCGTTCTCGTACATGGCATTGCTCGCGCTGGAAATTTCGCCGCCGCGATCAATCGCATCCTTGAGCATGCTGTATTTTTCGGGGTTGTAGTTGTAGGCCTGCTTCATAAACGGAATGAGCGACCAACGCCGGTCGAACTGGTAATAGCCCAGCGCGTTATAACCTGTCTCTTATACACATCTGACGCTGCCGACGACTCCTTACGTGTAGA
>URNK01000162.1 GCA_900549195.1 uncultured Collinsella sp. | reverse complement strand
CGAGATGAGCGCTAGTCTCGTGGGCTCGGAGATGTGTATAAGAGACAGGCCTCCTACACCGCTTGCGCCGCTTCCGCTACCTATGCTCCGTTCTTCCAGCCCTTCGAGTCCATCGAGGCCAAGGACGCCAGCACCGTGACGGTCAAGACCAAGGTCCCTAACTTCTCCCTGCTCAAGGATCGTCTGGCCATCGTCCGCGTTACCCCGGCCACCCAGACCGAGGAGGATCGCGCCAAGCAGCCGATCGGTTCCGGCCCCTGGATGTACGACTCTATCTCCGATACCGAGATCACTCTGGTTCCCAACCCCGAGTACAACGGTGAGTATGCTGCCGAGGATAAGAAGATCCAGTACAGCATCCTGACCGACCCCACCGCTCGCGTTACCGCTCAGCAGGAGGGCTCCACGCTCGTTATGGAGCTCGTTACCGCTGACGCCGTCGACCAGCTCGAGAGCGCCGGCTGCAAGATCGATAACGTTCAGGGTTTCGGCACCCGCTTCATCATGTTCAACGTTGCCAAGGAGCCTTGGAACAACGTCAAGGTCCGTCAGGCTGTCATGTATGCGCTCGACACCGAGAAGATGGTCAGCAACACCTTCGCCGGCCTTGCCACCGCTGCCAGCTGCTACCTGCCCAAGAGCTTCACCAACTATCATGAGGCTTCCACGGTGTACAAGACCGACGCCAAGAAGGCTAAGAAGCTCATCGAGGAGTCTGGCATCACCCCGGGTGCCATCACCCTGCGCACCACCGACAACGAGCAGATTAAGGGCATGGCCGCCCAGGTCAAGAACGACCTCGACGCTCTCGGCTTCGATGTGACCATCCAGACCGATACCTCGCCGGCCACCTACGCTGCCATCGACGGCGGCGAGGCCTACGATATCCTCCTTGCCCCTGGCGATCCTTCCTGCTTCGGCGCCGACCCCGACCTGCTGCTCAACTGGTGGTACGGCGACAACGTCTGGATGCAGACCCGTTGCCCGTGGAAGGAGTCCGCTGAGTGGCAGAAGCTCCACAGTCTCATGGACGAGGCTCTTGCCGCCGAGGGCGACGAGCAGCAGAAGAAGTGGAACGAGTGCTTCGACATCATTGCCGACAACGCCGTTCTGTACCCCGTTGTCCACGTCAAGACCGTCTCCGCTTCCTGGGACGATCCGTCCACTGCGCCCAACGGCGAGGCCCTCGATGGCTTCAAGGGCATCGGCACGACGAGCATGTCCTTCAGGGGCGTTGCGACCGTCAAGGCGTAAGACTCGCTTGAGTCTGTATGCAGGATGTCGGTCGTTGGGACCGTATCCTCATAGTTGAAACAAAGACCCGGGCGGCAACGATGTCGCTCGGGTCTTGTAATGAGTATCCGTACTCATATACCAGTTGGTCCTACCGACAAAAGAAAGGGGAGAGAACGTGAACAACTTGCTACGTTTGATTGGAAGGCGTCTTGTGGCGCTGCCGATCATGGCATTGGGCGTCACCGTCCTGGTGTTCTTCCTTATGTCGTTCTCCAAGACCGACCCCGCCTACACGGCGTTGGGTGACGGTGCCTCGCCCGAGGCGGTTGCCGAGTACCATGAGAAGTATGGTCTGGACGACCCCTGGCCCGTGCGCTACGTGCGCTATATGGGCGATTTGATTCATGGCGACATGGGCACCTATGGTGCTGCTCGCAACTCCGTTGCCAAGCGCATCTCCACGGCCCTGCCCGTCACGATGCAGCTGACCTTCATCGGTCTTGCCATCGGTGCGGTCGTTTCGTTTTTGCTCGGCGTCATCGCGGCACTGTATCGCGACAAATGGCCGGACCAAGTGATCCGCGTCTTTTCCATCGCCGGCTTGGCAACCCCGTCGTTCTGGCTTGCCGTTCTGTTGATCCTGCTGTTCTCTTCCTACCTTAAGGTGCTCCCGGCATCGGGTGCTCTGCCTCACTTCACCACGAATCCGGTTGGCTATCTGGGACGTATGATCATGCCCGCTATCGCCTTGGCATTTCCGCTGACGGGCCAGATGACTCGTATCGTGCGTACCGCCATGGTCGAGGAGCTCGACAAGGATTATGTCCGTATGGCTCGCGGCGCCGGCGTTCCCGAGAAGGTCGTCGTCGGCATCAACGTTCTTCGCAATGCGCTGATCACCCCGGTCACCACCCTCGGTCTTAAGATTGGTTACCTCATGGGCGGCGCCGTCGTCATCGAGGTTATCTTCAACCTCCCCGGCATGGGCACCGCGATTCTGCAGGGCGTTCAGGGCAACGAGGCGAACCTGGTTCAGGGCGTCGTTATCGTCGTTGCTCTTGCCTTCATCATCATCAACATCGTGGTTGACATGCTCTACCTGCTCATCAACCCGCGCATCAGGACGGTGTAGATTATGGTAAAGATTCGAGAGAAGCAAACCGAGCAGCTCGAGAAGGCTGCTTCCAAGGGGCTCAAGCTCGGTGGCTGGAAGAAGATGACGCTGTCTTCTAAGATTGCCGCCGTCGTGCTGGTGCTGGTCGCCCTGACTGCGATTCTGGCGCCCCTTCTTGCCCCCTATAGCCCGGTCGAGATCTTTACGGCTCGCCAGGCTCCCGGCAACGGATTTATCTTCGGTACCGACGATAAGGGTCGCGACATTCTGTCGCGTATGCTCTACGGTGGTCGTTACTCGCTGATTATCGGCTTTGGCGCCACTGCCATGGCTCTGGTCTGCGGCTCGGTCGTGGGCGCCCTTGCAGCGGTTTCGCGCAAGGCCGTCTCCGAGACGATCATGCGTATCCTGGACATCATCATGTCCATCCCGGGCATCGCCCTCGCGGCCGTCTTTGTCTCCATCCTGGGCAACTCCGTGCCGTCGATCATCTTCGCCATCGGCTTTATGTACACTCCGCAGATTGCCCGTATCGTGCGCGCCAACATCGTGTCCGAGTACGGCGAGGACTATGTCCGCGCGGTCATCGTTTCCGGCGCCAAGGCTCCGTGGATTTTGATCAAGCATGTTCTGCGTAACTGCATCGCCCCGATCATGGTCTTCACCGTTACCCTGGTCGCCGACGCCATCATCTTCGAGGCCTCGCTGACCTTCATCGGCGCTGGCATCCAGGAGCCCACTGCTACCTGGGGCAACATCCTCGCCGACGCCCGCGGCGGCGTGCTCGCCGGCCGTTGGTGGCAGGCGCTGTTCCCGGGCCTGGCCATCATGATCACCTGCCTGGCGCTCAACATCCTCTCCGAGGGCATTACCGATGCCATGGCCGCTGCTCCCTCCGCCGCCCTGGATCCGACCGATTCCTCCAAGCGTCGCGAGGCCGACCTGCTGGTCTCCGACCCCGTTCGCGCCTACAAGGAGCAGGCCCAGTCCCTCTCCGCTCGCCTTGGCGCCCTGCGCGATGTCGAGCTCAAGCGTGACGATCGCCATGTGCCCGACGAGTCTGTCGAACCGATTCTCTCGGTCCGTGACTTCTGCATTCAGTTTGAGCATCACGGTGATATCAACGTCGTCGACCATGTCAACTTTGACGTCCGTCCTGGCCAGACTATGGGCCTGGTGGGCGAGTCCGGTTGCGGTAAGTCCATCACCACGCTGGCCATCATGGGCCTGACCGATGAGGACGAGCACCTTTCCGGCGAGGTCCTCTGGGAGGGCCGTGACCTGCTCAAGATGAGCAAGAAGGAGTGGTTCGGCCTGCGCGGTACCGATATCGCTATGGTCTATCAGGACGCCCTGTCCTCGCTCAACCCCTCCATGCTCATCTCTGCCCAGATGAAGCAGCTCACCAAGCGCGGCGGCACCCGCAGCGCCGAGGAACTCCTGGAGCTTGTGGGCCTCGATCCCAAGCGCACGCTCGAGAGCTATCCGCACGAGCTTTCCGGTGGACAGCGTCAGCGTGTCCTGATCGCTATGGCCCTTACCCGCGACCCCAAGCTGGTCATCTGCGACGAGCCCACGACCGCTCTGGACGTTACCGTCCAGAAGCAGGTCATCAAGCTGCTCAACGATCTTCAGGCCAAGCTCGGCTTTGCCATGATCTTCGTTTCGCATGACCTGGCGCTGGTCGCCGAGGTCGCCCATAACATCACGGTTATGTACGCTGGCCAGGTTATCGAGCAGGCGCCCACCAAGGAGCTGCTCACCAACCCGATCCACGAGTACACCCGCGGTCTTTTGGGCTCCGTTCTGTCCATCGAGAGCGGCTCGGGCCGTCTGCACCAGGTCCCCGGC